>JBFMCT010000033.1 GCA_040754375.1 Actinomycetota bacterium | reverse complement strand
GCCCGCACCCGCGGTGGCCGCCCCGCCCTCGCCCCCGTTGCCGCCCGCGCCCCCGACGACGCCCGCGACGGCGGCCCCGGCCGGCCCGGCCAGAGCCACGGCCTCGCCCCCGGCCCCGCCGCTGCCGGCCGTGACCAGCGCGTCGCTGAAGTTGGACGCGTCGCCCGTGGCCCCGGTCGTCGACGCCGAACCCGAGTGCGCCCCCGAGGCGGCCGTCGCCGTCGCGCCCCCGGTGGCAGTGGCGTCGCCGGTCGTGCCCGTCGCCCCCGACGCTCCCGAGGTGGCGGCACCCTGGCGGCCGGAAGAGGCCTCTCCCGTCGAGCCGCTGGCCCCCGAGGGGCCGGAGACAGCCGTGGGCGCCGAAGTGGACGTGGCCGTGGCCCCACCCGTGCTGGCCGTGTTGGTGGCCGACGACTGGGCGTCGGACGGCCCCGAGGCCCCCGACCGGGCGTCCGGGCTGCCGAAGTCGGCCCGGGCCGAGCCCCCTGCGCCCCCACCGGCGGCCGACGACGTGATCGACGCGCCGCCCACGGCCACCGGGTCCCCCGCAGCCTGGCCGCCCGCCGCCCCGGCCCCGCCCTCGCCGCCGGTGGCCTGGCCGCCCCCGGCCCCGGCCCCGCCAGCACCCCCGACAGCGATGCCGCCTTCGCTCCCGCTCCCGCCCGCGCCGCCCGTCCCGCCGACGGCCACCACCGAGCCGGCGTCCTGGCCGGCCGCGACCACCGCGCCCGATGCGCCGCCCGCACCTCCGTCGCCGCCGAAACCGCCTGCTCCTGTCCCTCCTTCGCCACCCGCGCCGCCCGCCCCGCCGGCGGCTGCCCCGCCCGGACCGCCCGAGCCGCCACTGCCGGCGGACACGGTGCTGGCGGCCGTCCCCCCGCCCGCGCTGATGGCGTCGGCCGACCCGCCCGCGCCCCCGGCCCCGCCGACCACGGTGGCGATCGTCAGGTTGGCAGCCACCCCGGTGTCACCCGAGGACGAGCCCGAGACGCTGTCCGCCCCCGAGGACGCGGCCGCCGCGGCCGTCCCCGTGGCCCGGGCCTCGCCCGTGGCCCCCGAGGCGCCGGAGGGGCCCGAGGTGGCCGGTCCACCGGTGGCCGTGGCCGTGCCATTGGTGGCCGTGTTCGACGCCGTGGGGGCCGAGGTGGCGGCGCCGGTCGCCCCGGTGGCGCCCGACGGGCCCGAAGTGGCGTTCGGCGCCGAGGTGGCGGCCGCCGTGGCCGCCCCCGTGGCCCCCGTGTTGGTCGAGCTCGATCGGGCCGCGGAGGCTCCCGACTCGCCCGAGCGGGCCGACGGGGCGGCGGTGAGGCTGGCCGCCCCGCCAGCCCCCCCGCCCGCCTCGCCGGTCGCTGTGCTGGTGCCGCCGGTGGCCGTCGGGTTGCCCGAGGCGGTCCCCCCTACGCCCCCGGCCCCCCCGTTCCCTCCAGCGCCAGCTCCGCCGGCGCCGCCGGCGCCGCCTTGGCCGCCGATGCCGAAGCCGCCGCCCGCCCCGGCCCCGCCGTCACCCCCGGTCCCCCCCAGGGCCACGGCGTCGGCCATGTCGGCCACGGCCGTGACGTCACCGGTGCTGCCCCCGGGCCCGCCCGCCCCGCCCGGGCCACCCAGGCCCGTGCCGCCAGTACCGCCGGCCCCACCCGGCCCGCCCGTGGCTGCCCCGCCCTGGCCACCGGCTCCGCCGGCCCCGGCCGACACCGTGGCGAGGGCGTCACCGCCCGGGCCGGCCACGGGCTGGGCCGAGCCGCCGTCCCCGCCGGAGCCGGCCACGACGTTCATGAAAGAGGTGTTGGTGGCCGAGCCCGTGGCCCCCGACTCCGACGCCGAGCCGGCGTGGGCACCGGTGGACGCTCGGGCAGTGGCCTCGCCCTCGGCGATGGCGTCGCCCGTGGTCCCCGACCCACCCGAGGGGCCCGACGTGGCCGCCCCGCCGGTCGCGCTGGCCGTGCCCAGCACCCCCGTGTTGGTGGCCGTCGGGCCGGCGGTGGCCGCCCCGGTGGCGCCCGTGGCCCCCGAAGGGCCCGAGGTGGCCGTCGGGCTGGAGACGGCGGTGGACCAGGCCGCGCCCGTCTCGCCCGTGTTCGTGGCCGAGGACTGGGCGTCGGAGGCACCCGAGCGGCCCGAGGCGGCGTGGGGCCCGTCGAGCACGATCGACGCCGCCCCGCCGGCGCCGCCCGCCGCCGAGCCGGAAGCCACGCTGGTCCCGCCCGTGGCCGCCGGGCTGCCCGAGGCCGCGCCACCCTCGCCGCCCGCCGCGCCGTCGCCCCCCGTGGCCGGCCCGCCCTCGCCTCCGGTCCCGCCTTCGCCCCCGAGGCCCAGGCCCCCGGCGCCGCCTGCGCCACCTGCGCCCCCGAGGCCGCCGACGGCCGTGCCGTCGACCGAGGTGACCGCTCCTGCCCCGCCACCGTCACCCCCCGCGCCGCCCGGGCCGCCGAACCCGTCACCGCCGGCGCCGCCGCCCGCCCCCGTGCCCCCGGTGGCGGCCCCGCCCGCGCCTGCGGTCCCCCCGGCGCCGCCCGCCACCTCGGCGATGGCGGCCCCGCCGCCCGCGGCCACAGGGGCAGCCCAGCCTCCGCTGCCCCCGGTGCCGCCGGCCACGGTTGCGAACGTTTCGTTGCTGGCCTCGCCGCTGGCACCCGACAGGGCCGTCGACTCGGCGGTCGCGCCCGTGGACGCGTTCGAGATGGCCGAACCGATGGCCGTGGCACTGCCTGTGGCCCCGCTGTCGCCCGAGGGGCCCGAGGTGGCGTCCCCGCCTGTGGCCGAGGCCGAGCCGAGCACGCCCGAGTTGGCAGCCGTGGGGCTGGCATCGGCGTCACCGGTGGCGCCCGTGCCGCCCGAACGTCCGCTCTGGGCCACAGGGCTGGAGCTCGACGACGACGACGCCGCCCCCGTGGCCGCGGTGTTGGAGGCGCTGGACTGGCCGGTCGCGGCCCCCGAGGCCCCGGTGGTGGCCACCGGCGCCGCGCTGAACGACGCCGCCCCGCCCGCCCCGCCGTCAGCCGTGCCGCTGGCGATGGACGCCCCGCCCCGGGCCACCGGGCTGCCCGAGGCCGTACCCCCGGCGCCGCCCGCCGACCCGTTGCCGGCCGTGGCCCCGGCCCCGGCCCCGCCCGCCCCGCCCGGTGCGCCGAACCCGTCCCCGCCCAGGCCGCCGGGGCCGCCGGGGCCGCCCACGCCGCCGATGGCGATGTCCCCCACGACCGGGCCGGCCGTCCCTCCCGTTCCTCCGGGCGCGCCGGGGTTGCCCAGGCCGAAGCCTCCGGCCCCCGCCGCCCC
Organism: Actinomycetota bacterium; assembly: GCA_040754375.1. Taxonomy (NCBI): domain Bacteria; kingdom Bacillati; phylum Actinomycetota; species Actinomycetota bacterium. Next base: position 32,950 of record JBFMCT010000033.1, on the reverse strand, counting down.
ACCCGCTCCGCCGGCCATGGCCCCGCCCACGCCGCCGCTGCCCCCGAGGCCGCCCATGACGGTGGCCGCGGCCGAGCCCCCGGGGCCGGCCACCGGCAGGGCCGTGCCCCCGGCCCCACCCGCTCCGCCGGTGACCACCACGTCGGTGAAGTTGGACGCCGCGCCGGTCGTGCCTGAAAGAGAGGTGGTGGCCGACTGGGCGCCGCTGTTGGCCGAGCTCTCGGCCTGGCCCCAGGCACTGGCCCCGCCTGTGGCCCCCGAGTTACCCGATGCCCCCGAGGCGGCGTCGCCGCCCGCGGCCGACACGTTGCCCAGGGGGGCGGAGTTGGTGGCCGACGGCGCCGAGGTCGTCGCCCCGGTGGCGCCCGTGGCCCCGGTGGCGCCCGACACCGACGACGGGCTGGAGGTGGCCGACGACACGGCGTCGCCCGTGGCCCCCGAGTTGGTGGAACTGGAATGGGCGGTGGACGCCCCCGAACTGCCGCTCACGGCCGTCGGGCCGTCGAGGGTGACCGTGGCCGCCCCGCCCATGCCGCCATTGGCGTCGGCCGTCGAGATGGAGGCCCCTCCCGTGGACGACGGGCTGGCACCCGAGGGCCCGATGGTGCCGAACACGGCCGCCGTGGCGTCCCCGCCCCCGGCGGTGGCCGGGCCGGCCGTGCCCCCCGTCCCGCCGTTGCCCCCGAGGGCGCCGACCGAGGACGTGTTGGTGGCCGAACCCGTGGTGCCCGAGGCCGCGCCCGAGCCCGACGTCGAACCGGAGTTGCCCTTGCCCAGGGCGGAGCCCAGGGTGGCCACCGGCCCGCTGGAGCTGGCTGGTCCCTGGCCGGCCGTGGTGCCGTGGGCGTTGGCCCCCGTCGGGGTCACCTTGCCGGCGGCCGCGTCGGCTGGGCCGGGCGCCACCGGGGCCGTGGGCAGGGCCGGGGCGACCGGGGCCCCGGGGCCGCCGAGGGGGGTCAGCCCCGAGCCGTTGGGCCCACCCGCCGGCCCAGCCGGGTTGTTGTGGTTGGCCCCACTGTTGTTCGTAGTGGTGCTGGCGGTAGGTGCCGGGCCCCCGGGCGCCACCAAGCCGCCGAACCCCGTCGGCCCCCCGGTGGCGGCCTGGCCGCTGGCTGCCCCCCCTCCGTGGCCGGGAGGGCCGGCGGCCGTGCCCGCCCCGCCGAAGGGGCTGCCGCCGGAGTCGGCCGAACTGGAGACCATGCTCACCGGCCGGTTGTTGACGGGGGCGATCCCGAGCACGCCGGTGTTGACCGCGAAGGGGTTGGACGCCCCGCCCGCCGGGGCCCCGCCCGTGCCGCCCGAGCTACCCGAGGTGGCACTGGGGCTGGCGATGGCCGTGGAGACGGCGTTGCCCGTGGCCCCACTGTTGGAGGCCGACGACTGGGCCGTGGCCGCCCCGCTGCTACCCGACTGGGCCGTGGGGCTGAGGACCACGCTGGCCGCCCCGCCCGCCCCGCCGTTGGCCGTGGCCGCCCCGATGCTCGCCCCGCCGGTGGAGGTCGACGAACCGGGCACGACGGCGCCGGTCACGTTGTTGGAGGCCGCCCCGCCCGGCCCGGCCACGGGCGAGGCCGTGCCCCCGGCGCCCCCGTCGCCCCCGACGACCACGCCGTTGATGGTGTTGGACGCGTTCCCGGTGGCCCCCGACTGCGACGACGCCGACGAGCTCGAACCCGAGTTGGCGCTGCTGCTGGCGTTGGCGCTGGCCGAGGCCGGGCCGGTGGCGGCGCTGGTCGCTTGGGGTGAAGCGCCCGCGTTGGCCGTGGCCGAAGGGGTGGTGCCGGTCGTGGTGTTGGCCAGGGTCGTGCCCGTCGTGGGGGTGTTGGCGGGCTCCGAGGTGGCTACCGCCGGGCCGGCCCCGAGGAAGACGAGAAGGGTGCACAGCACGGCCCCCACCAGCGCCGTCAGGTCCCGGAAGACGGACTGCGGCGGCCGGGAGATAGGGGTGAACAGGACCGGAGCGGCCTTGGGGCTCACAGGCGGCCGGGGGACCACGCCGTCCCGCCCCCCGGGGCGAAGGTGGCGCCCATCACCGCAGACCCGGGCGGGGCGCGGCGGGCGACGTGGCCCGCACCTCCCCGGCGGTTGTCTCCGTTGTGGTCATGGGCCCCGCTCGATCCTCCACAAGGTTGGTGCGGGCGCGCGACACGTCCCGCGAAGCAGGCGAGGTCTACCACCGGGCCCCAGGGGGAGCAAGCACCTGTTGGTGCCGCGCCCCGCCCTACCCCCAACCCTCTACCTCCCGTTGACCAGCGACTTCGCAAAGTGTTGGAGTGATGGACCCAAAGGGAGGTACGTGCGTGGGCCCGGCAGGGATCGAACCTGCGACCGACGGATTATGAGTCCGCTGCTCTAACCACTGAGCTACGGGCCCCACGCCCCGCCATGTTCGCCCCCCGGGGCCGTCCCGGCAAGCAGACTGCTAACGTCGACGCCGATTCCGGGGTAGCTCAATTCGGCAGAGCAGCGGCCTGTTAAGCCGTTTGTTGTGGGTTCGAGTCCCACCCCCGGAGCGTGCCGGTTGGCATCCGTCCGAGGCGGGTACCCCCAGAACGATGAAGTACAAGCTCGCCTTCGGCGCCGGCTTCGCGGCCGGCTACTACCTGGGCGCCAAGGCCGGGCGCCCCCGCTACGACGAGATCAACCGCCGCCTCCGGGCGATAGCCGAGTCACCCCGGGCCCAGGCCCTGGCCGCCACGGTGCGCACGGCCGTCGACGAACAGTTGGGCAAAGCGACCGAGGCCGTGACCACCACGGTCAAGGCCAAGGTGGTCGAGACAGCCCGGGCCGCTCGGGACCACATCCCCGACAAGGTCCTCCCCCACCGCCCGCCGAGCAACGGGCACGCCGACGGTTCGCCCAACGGCACGGCCACCATCCCCCCGGCCGCCAACCCGGGCGGGGCCGCTCCCCCGCCGCCGGGCGGCCCTCACTCCTCGTCGAGGTAGTCGCGCAGCTTCTGGCTGCGCATGGGGTGGCGGAGCTTGGCCAGGGTCTTGGCCTCGATCTGGCGGATCCGCTCCCGGGTCACGCCGAACTCCCGGCCGACCTCCTCGAGGGTCCGCACCTGGCCGTCCTCAAGGCCGAAGCGCAGCCGGACGATCTTGCGCTCGCGGTCGGTGAGCTGCTCGAGGGCTTCGAGCACGGCCTCGGTGAGCATGGCCCGGGCGGCGGCTTCGGCCGGGGCCACGGCCTGCACGTCCTCGATGAAATCGCCGAGCTGGCTGTCGTCCTCCTGGCCCACCGGGGTCTCGAGCGACACCGGCTCCTGGGCGATGCGCTGGATCTCCCGCACCCGGGCGGGGGCCATGTTCACCTTGACGGCCAGCTCCTCGACCGTAGGTTCACGTCCAAGCTCCTGGAGTAGCTGACGCTGGACCCTCAATACAGAGTTGATGGTCTCGACCATGTGGACGGGGATGCGAATGGTGCGGGCCTGGTCGGCGATGGCCCTGGTGATGGCCTGGCGGATCCACCACGTGGCGTAGGTCGAGAACTTGAAGCCCTTGGTGTAGTCGAACTTCTCCACGGCCCGGATGAGCCCGAGGTTGCCCTCCTGGATGAGGTCGAGGAACATCAGCCCCCGGCCCATGTACCGCTTGGCGATCGACACCACCAGCCTGAGGTTGGCCTCGATCAGCAGACGCTTGGCCACCTCGCCGTCGGCCTTGAGGCGACGCAAGGCCCGCATCCGGGCGTCGGACGCCTGCGCCCCCAGGCCCTCCAGCAGCTCCTCGGCGGCCAGGAGGGTCTCGGCCTCCTGGCCGGCTTCGATGCGCCGGGCCAGCCCGACCTCCTGGGCGCCGTCGAGCAGGTCGACCTTGCCGATCTCTTTGAGATAGGTCCGCACCGGGTCAGCGGCCGCCCCGCCCACCCGGTTGGCTTCACGGGCGGCGGCCGCGGCGGCCGCGGCCGGCGACTGGCCGGTGCCCGAAGCCGGGGACGCCGTCGCCGGCCCGCCCCCAACCGCCCCGGCGCGCCCGGCCACGGTGCCGGCGGGCGCTGGGCCGGCCGGGTCATCGACGCCGCCGCCGCCATCGAGGCGGCCGCGGTCATCGAGGTCGTCGATCAGGCCGCCGCTGTCGGCGAGGCGGTCGCGGCCGCTGAGGCCGTCGAGGCGTTCGCCGTCGTCGATCAGGCCGTCGTCGGCATCGAGGCGGCCGCGCCCGTCGAGGCGATCCCGGTGATCGAGGTCGCCGACGAGACGGTCGCGGTCGTCGAGGCGGTCGCGGTCCCTGAGGTCGTCGAGGGGGTCGCGCCCGCCGGCCAGTGCCGGTCCGCCAACGTCGAGAGCCACTGCCCGGCCGGGCTCGTCCTCGCCCGCGTCGCCGGCGGGGACCTCGCCAGCCAGAACGGAGAGCCCCGGCCCCTCCTCGGCCGGAAGGGTCATCAGTAGCTCGACGGGGTCGGCCTCCTCGACGGACTCGTCGAGCTCGATGCCCTCGGCGGCCAGGCGGTGGCGCACGGTGTCGATCACGTCGGGGGTCAGCTCGACGTGGCGCAGCACGGCCATCACGTCGTCGAGCGACAGTGCCCGGCTCTGGCGGCCGGCCTCCAGCAGACGCCCGAAGTCCTCGGTGGGGACCCCTACCGGCACCGACAGCTCGACGTCGGCGCCAACTGGGCGGGCCTCGACCCCCGTCCTCTCGGCGTCGTCGCTCACTGGTCTGCGCTGGGGCGCTCTCCGGACTTCATGCTTCTCCCCCGGGCCGTTCTGCCAGCCAGCGTACCAACCGGTCGGTGGCTGCCGGCCTCGTCGCCGATTCGCCCAGCTCCTCGATGGTCGGCTTGAGCCAGGCGATCTCGGTGGTCGCCCCCCGGGCCTCGAGGTCGGCCAGCGCGGCCCGGGCCGCCTTGTCGGCCAGAGCGGCCAGCACGCCGTCTGGGTCGGGGTCGTCGTCTTCCACGGCCAGTCTCTGGAGCAGGGCGGCGGCCCCCGGCTCGGCTGCCTCGATGGCGTCGTGGAGGGTCTCGGACGAGGCCAGGGCTACATACGCCCGCCTCCCCACCCCGGGTTCGAACAGGGCCTCGTGCAACCGGTCGGCCACCTCCTCGGGACGGTGCACGGCCACCCGCAAGGCCTCGACCTCGGCCCGGTGCGGGTCACGGGCGCGCAGGAACGAGGCCGGCGGCGGCCCCCCGCCCGGCCGCGTACCCGGCGCCCCCCGTCCCCTCCGCCCCAGCCGGTCCCGCAGGCGGTCGGGGTCGATGCCCGTACGGTCGGCCACCACCATTACGTACTGGTCCCGCACCAGCTCGCTGGGGTGCTCGCCCACCACCGCCAGCGCGGCCTCGGCCGCCCGTGCCCGGCCCTCCACCGAGCGGACGTCGGCCGCCGCCAGCACCCGCCCCAGGCGGAACTCCAGGAACGGCCGGGCCTCGGCCACGGCCCCCTTCAGGGCCTCGGGGTCGCGCCGGGCCAGGTCGGCGGGGTCCTGGCCGGCGGGCAGGGCGGCCACGGCCACGTCGATGTCGAACTTGCGCTCCCACTCGTATACCCGCTCGGCGGCCGCCTGGCCGGCAGCGTCGGCGTCGTAGGCCAGCACCAGCCGGCGGGCGAAGTTCTTGAGCATCTGCACCTGCTCCTCGCCCAGGGCCGTCCCGCACGTGGCCACGGCCTGGCCCACCCCGGCCTGGTGCAGCCCGATCACGTCGGTGTAGCCCTCGCAGATCACGACCTCGCCGGCCGCCACGATGGCCCCCTTGGCCCAGTTCAGCCCGTAGAGCACCCGGCTCTTCTTGTAGAGGGCGGTCTCGGGGGAGTTGCGGTACTTGGGGCCGGGCCCCCCGGGCAGCGCCCGCCCCCCGAACCCCACCGGGTCGCCCTTGGAGTCGAAGATGGGGAACAGCAGCCGGCCCCGGAAGGCGGCCCCCAGCCCGGCGTCGCGCAGCACGTCGTCGGGCAGGCGCAGGGCCCGGCCCAGGGCGTCGCCCGACTGAGGCGCCCAGCCCAGCTTGTAGGCCCGCACCACCTCGCTGCCATAGCCTCGCTCGGCCCGCAGGTAGTGGCGGGCGGGTACGGCGTCGGGCGCCGACAGCAGGCGCTCGTGGTACCACTCCACGGCCCGGGCCAAAGCGTCGCGCAGCACGCCCAGCCGCTTGCGCTCGGCCGCGGCCGCGGGCGAGGCGTCGTCGTAGCGGATGCTGATCCCCGCCCGGGCGGCCAGCCGCTCCACGGCCTCGGCGAAGTCGAGGTGCTCCACCTCCCGCACGAAGGTGATCACGTCGCCCTTGGCCCCGCACCCGAAGCAGTAATACAGCCCCTCGGCCGCGTTGACCGAGAACGACGGCGACTTCTCGGCGTGGAACGGGCACAGCCCCTGGTAGCGCCGGCCCACCCGCTTCAGCGCGATGTGCTCCCCGGCGATGCCCGCCAGGTCCGACGCCGCCCTCACCCGGGCCACGTCCTCCTGCATTATCCCCATGGTTAGTGCCGGAGGGTACCCCGAGCTACCCGCTCGCCCCGTGTACGACCGACATCCGAGGCGGCTCGATCTCCCACTCGTCGAACCACACTCGCAGGCCCCGGCCGCGCAGGCGCGCGGCCAGGTCGGTCGCCACGGCGCGGTCCGCCGATGCGTAGCTCACGAACACGTCGTGGGTGAACGCCGCCATCGCAGCGCAAGCTACTCGTAAGGTCTGGCGGGAACCGCCGGCCCGGGGCCGATGTTGTTACGGGCGGAGCGAGACACAGACTGAGGAGCGTGATGTTCTTCCCGAGGCACAAGAGCGAGATGGTCATGGCCGAGCGGGCGCTGCCCGGCCGCAGCCGCCCGATGCCCATCACCGGCACCCACCTGGTGAACGGTCACCCCATCGAGCCGCCCTTCCCCGAGGGCCACGAGACGGCGGTGTTCGCCATGGGCTGCTTCTGGGGGGCGGAGCGCAAGTTCTGGCTGACCGAGGGGGTGTACACGACGGCCGTCGGCTACGCCGGCGGGTTCACGCCCAACCCCACCTACGAGGAGGTGTGCAGCGGGCGCACCGGGCACGCCGAGGTCGTGCTGGTCGTCTTCGACCCGGCCAAGGTGACCTACGACGACCTGCTGCGGGCCTTCTGGGAGGGCCACGACCCGACCCAGGGCATGCGCCAGGGCAACGACGTCGGCACCCAGTACCGCTCGGCCGTCTACACCTACGGCCCCGACCAGCAACGAGCGGCCGAGGCGTCGCGCGCCGCCTACCAGGAAAAGCTCACGGCCGCCGGTTTCGGCCAGGTCACCACCGAGGTCCGTCCCGCCCCCGCCTTCTACTACGCCGAGGACTACCACCAGCAGTACCTGGCCCGTAACCCGGGCGGCTACTGCGGCCTGGGCGGGACAGGTGTCAGCTGCCCTATCGGATTGGCCGCGGCCGAGTAGGTGACGACCGCGCTTCACGGCCGCCAGGTCTCCGCGGTTACCCAAGGCCGAGCTCGAAGCCGGCACTGACGGCGAGCGCCAGCTCTGGCTCTTGGTCGTCAGAGCAGGCCGATGGTGTCCCCGACGGCCTCCGTTCGCACGGTCGTGAGGTTGTCAGGTCCCTGTGGGACCACGAAACGGCCTGGCCGAGGCCGGCGTCATCGGCTGGTACCCGCTCGGTCCCGAGCAGATGCGGCCCTGTACGGCGGGCCGGGGCGGGCCTAACCTCGCAGCCAGGTGAGCACCCGGCCCTTCCCCACCCTGCGGACCGAGACCGTGGTCGGCGCGCCGCCCGAGAGGGTGTGGGACGTGCTGGCCGACTTCGAGGGGTGGGACGGGTGGAACCCCACCCTGTTCGGGGCCGACGGGCCGCCCCGGGCCGGGGCCGAGGTGAGGATGACGCTGCGCATGGGCCGGTTGAAGGTGCCCATGCGCCAGCAAGTCCGCATCGTCGACCCACCCCGCCAGCTCACGTGGCGCAGCCGCCAGATGGTGCCGGCGTCGCTGTTCGACGTGCTGCGCTCGTTCCTGCTCGAACCGGTGGGCGAGGACCAGACCCGGCTCGTCCAGACCGAGACGGCCACCGGGCTGCTGGCCCGGCCGGTCATGGCCGTCATCGGGCGGTCGGTGCGCCGGGGCTACGACGACCTGGCCGAGGCCCTGGCCCGCCGGCTACGGCCCGGAGCCGGAGCCTGAAGGGCGGCCCGGCCATGAGCAGGACGCCGGCCTGGGTCGGGCGCATCAACAGCCACGAACGGTTCACCCACGACAGCATCGACAGCCTGGGCTACGACTGGTCGAGGGTGGCCGAGCCCGCGGCCGCGCCCCGGTTCCCCCTGCGCGTCTACCTGCCCCAGACGACCGACGACGTGGTCGAGGTGCTCGCCGAGGCCAAGGCCTTGGGCCACGAAGTAACCGTCCGCGCCCACGGTCACTCCAGCAACGACCTGGTGGTGCGCGACCGGGGCACGGTCCTGCTCACCGAGAAGCTCGACCGCGTCCTCGAGATCGACGAGCAGGCCATGACCGTCACCGTGCAGGCGGGCTCGCAGTCGGCCGACGTCGACGAGGCCCTGGCTGCCCGGGGCCTGGGCCTGCCCGTCATCGGCGACCACGCCCACGTGACCACCGGGGGGTTCGCCTCGGTCGGGGGCATCAGCGCCTCGTCGTTCCGCCACGGGCTGTTCGTCGACCTGGTCACCGAGATCGAGTACGTGAAATGGGACGGCGAGGTACGCCGGGCCAGCCGCACGCACGACGCCGCCGAGCTCAACCAGGTGCTGCTCGGCCTGGGCCGCTACGGCGTCATCACCTCGCTCACCGTACGCGTCGAGCGGGTCGACAAGCACGCCACCATCTGGCGCAACCGTCAGAGCTTCTACCGCTCCCTGGACGCCTTCCTGGCGGCCGCCGGGGCCCTGCTGGCCGACCCCCCGCCCGAGGCCCGGTTCCTGCGGGGCATGTGGGTCGACGCCGGCCGCCTGGCCATCGGCCAGTTCTCCGTCTACGTCCCCGCCGAGCCCACCCCGGTGGCCCGCCTGGCCGACAAGGCGGCCTACGGCGCCCTCAACGGGATCGGCTACGTGGCCGGGCGCCTCCCCCCGGCCATCGACCGCGCCCTCAAGTACGTCGGCCTGGCCGGCATCGTGTTCGCCCCGCCCTTCGCCGCCCAGAAGAACGCCGAGTCGTTCTCCGACCGGGTCATCGACTCCACCGTGGGCGACCCCACCCGCTACCTGGTGGCCATCGTGCGCCAGCGCGACCTCGACGCCGTGGCCCGCCGGCTAAATGACCTGCTGCGCCGCTACCGCGACGACACCGGCTGCTTCACGGTCATCACCCTCTACCTCAAGGGCATCCGCTCGGCCCACCTGGCCGCCGGTCGCCCAGGCGACGACCAGTGGGTCGAAGTGCTGTTCTTCGTGGCCATGGCCCCCGACCGCATGACCCCCGCCCTGCTCGATCGCATCGTCGAGGAGTTCGACGAGATATGTGACCACACGGGCTCGCTGCGCTACATGCACTCGCGCACGACCCGAGACCCCGATCGCCGCCGCCGGCTCGACCCTCATACGCTGTGTTCCACCGCGGGGGAGGAGGTACCCGATGCGTGAGATCCCGCTGTTCACCCTCGACGGCGTACGCGACGCCGAGGTGACCACCCACTGGTTCTGGACCGAGGACAAGCTCGGCCTGTCGTTCACCCGGTTCCGCCGAGGGTTGCCCGACGAGGCCACCGAGGCGGTGATGATCGTCCACGGCCTGACCACCTCGACGGACATGTTCATCATGCCCGAGCACTACAACCTGGTCAGCTACCTGCTCGACAACGGCTACCACGACGTGTGGTGCCTCGACTTCCGGATGAGCAACCGCCACTCCTACAACCTCTTCGAGCACGAGTACACGATGGACGACGTGGCCCTCTACGACTACCCGGCCGCCCTGGCCGAGATGCGCCGCCACGTCGGCGACAAGCCCGTCCACGTGATCTCCCACTGCCTGGGGGCCAACTCGTTCGTCATGAGCCTGTTCGCCAAGGTGGTCGACGGGGTGTCGAGCGTGGTGGCCAACAGCGTGGCCCTCACCCCCCGCATCCCCCGCTGGTCGCACGTCAAGCTCACCCTCGGGCCCAACTTCGTCGAGCACGTGCTCGGCTTCCCCTACCTCAACCCCCGCTGGAGCCAGGACAAGGGCATCACCCGGGGCAAGCTCGTGAGCCGCTTCCTGTCCCTGTTCCACCCCGAGTGCGACGTGCCCGCCTGCCATATGCTGAGCGTGATGTGGGGGTCGGGACGCCCCGCCCTCTACCACCACGAGAACCTGGCCGAGGTCACCCACCGCCGCGGTGGCGACCTCTACGGGGCCACCAGCATGAACTACTACCGCCACGTGGCCAAGATGGTCAGGGCGGGACGGGCCGTCCGCTACGACGACCAGCCGGCCCACTCCCGCCTGCCGGCCGACTACCTCACCCACGCCCGAGACATCGAGACCCCGATGCTGCTGATGACGGGCGACGACAACAAGGTGTTCACCGACTCCAACGTCGTCTGCCACCAGGCCCTGGAGCGCCTGGCCCCCGGTCGCCACGAGCTGCACGTCTTCCGGGGCTACGGCCACCAGGACCCGTTCATGGGCGAGCGGGTGGCGGCCGACATCTTCCCCCGGCTCCTGGACTTCATCGAGAAGCACCGCAAGGACGAGCCTCAGCGTTTCGACCGGCCCCCCCTGACCGTCTGACGTGGAGGGCCTCCAGGGACGCACCGCCATCGTCACCGGGGGAGGCTCGGGCATCGGCCAGGCCATCGCCGTCAAGCTGGGCCACGAGGGCGCCAACGTGGCCGTCAACTACGTCGGCGAGCCGGGCGGCGCCGAGAGCACCCGCCAGGCCATCGACGAGGGCGTGGCCGGCTGCATCGACGAGGTCAACAACTGCCCCGGGCCGGGCCGGGCCGTCCTGGTCAGGGCGGACGTGTCCGACGAGGACCAGGTGAAGGCCATGTTCGCCCGGGCCCGGGCCGAGCTGGGACCGGTCGACTTCCTGGTCAACAATGCCGGAATCCAGTCGGCCCAGGACTCCCACCGGCTGGCGGCCGCCGACTTCGACCGGGTCATGGCCGTCAACATCCGGGGGGCCTTCCTGTGCGCCCGCGAGCACATCGCCGGCCTGCTGGAAGGCGGGCGCCCGGGGGCCATCGTCAACGTGTCGTCAGTGCACCAGGTCATCCCCAAGCCCCGGTTCCTGAGCTACGCCCTGAGCAAGGGGGCCATGGGCAACCTGACCACCACCCTGGCCCTGGAGTACGCCGGTCGCGGGATCCGGGTCAACGGCATCGGCCCCGGCGCCACGGTCACCCCCATCAACCGCTCGTGGCTCGACGACCCCCACAAGCGCGAGCAGGTCACGGCCAACATCCCCATAGGGCGGGCGGGCACGGCCGAGGAGATGGCCGAAGTCACAGCTTTCCTCCTCTCCGACGGAGGCGCCTACATCTGCGGCCAGACCATCTACGTGGACGGCGGGCTGACCCTCTACGCCGACTTCCGCTCCACCTGGAGCTCGGAATGAGCCGGCGGAGGGTGGGGCTCCAGTCCGGCGGGGTATATGCCGATACAGAGACCATGGGAAAGCCCACCACCACCATCTCCCTCTCGGGGCAACTGCTGTTCGCCGAGCAGGGCGAGGGCACAGTCACCATCGACTGCCTGCTGACTCGTGCCGGCACCGACGGGCCGTCGCTCCCGGTCACCCTGGAGGCCCGCTTCCCGGGACGCGCCCGGGCCCGCGCCGCCCTCGAGGTGCTCGACGAGTGGGCCAGCCGGGTCGCCACGGTCGAGGTGGTCATCCACGAGACGGCCAAGGGCCCGTCGGTCGAGATCGTCTCGGGCATGGCCCGCCTGGTGCTCGAACCCGAGCCTGAGGCCGGCCCCCAGGCCGACGCCGCCTGAGCCTGCTCTTCCCGGACGCGAGCCGTCCCGGGCCGGCCCGGTCAGGTGGCTGTGGCGCCCGCCCCACCGGCGGGCCTCAGGTCAGATGACCCGGACGTTCTGCGCTTCTTCGCCCTTGCGCCCGGGGGCCACGTCGAACTCCACCCGCTGGCCCTGTTCGAGGGTGCGGTAGCCCGACCCCACGATGTTGGAGAAGTGCACGAACACGTCGTCGCCCTGCTCCCGGGAGATGAAGCCGTAGCCCTTCTCCGCATTGAAAAACTTCACGGTTCCTGTAGCCACCTAGGTCTCTCTTCGCATCTCGGCGCGAGCGGTTCCATTGCCCGCTCGCGCCGAGATTGTAGGGCGAAGCCGCCCCGCGCACTACTGGTTGGCATGCCCCTTGGCCGGCCCGCCCATCCGTTCGTGGGCGTCGGCCATGCGCAGCCGCATCGAGGTGCCTTCGGCGCCGCCTTCGCCCTCCTTGTCGGGGCAGTTCTGGCCGTGACCGTGACCGTGGCCCCGGCCGGGGCGCTCGCCGGTGCCCTCCTGCTCGGCCGCGGGCGGCACGGTCGTCGTGGGGGCCTCGCTCGTCTGGGCACCCGACACGCCGGGCACTCCGACGACCAACGCTCCGGCGGCACCGGCGGCCAACGCTACGGACACGGCCGCAGCGGCCAACCAACTTCTACTGGGACGGGCCATGCACTCTCTCCTTGGTCGGTGGGACACCGGCACAGTCGGGCACCGACCTGAGCGCACGCTGGGTAGCGCCGGGGCGCAGGCTATGAACCGGTGGTCACCAGCCGGCCGGGGCCCGGGGCCGGGCCGGCGGGTCGGGGAGGTGGTGGTGCTCGGGCCAGCGGTCCGACGGCGGTGGCTCACCGAAGTGCTCGACCGGCTGGTCGGCCAGGGCGGCCCGCATGAAGGAGCCGAAGACCATGGCCGGGAACGTCCCGCCGTACACCCGGGGGTAACCGCCCACGTTGTACATCGGCACCCGGGCCTCGGGCGCCCCCATCCACACGGCGGTGGCCAACTGGGGCGTGTAGCCCACGAACCAGGCGTCGGCGTTCTCGTCGGTCGAGCCCGTCTTGCCGGCCACCGGCCGCCCGGGCACGATGGCCCCCGCGCCCGTCCCGCTGGAGACGGCCTGGGTCAGCACCGAGGTCACGGCCCGGGCGTGGCCGGCAGCCACCGCTCGTTCGGGGGCGTCCTCGTGCTCGAAGACAGTCTTGCCGTCGCGGTCCAGCACCCGCTCGATGAAGAACGGGTCACGCCGCTCGCCGTCGGCCGCCAAGGTGGCGTAGGCGGTGGCCATCTGCAGGGGCGTGACGGGCTCGCTGCCCAGCGTGATCGACAGGTGGGGCTGGAGCGGGTGGGTGATGCCCAGGCGCTGGGCCACGTCGACGACCTTCTCGGGCCCGACCAGCTTGATCAGACGGGCGTAGGCGCAGTTCACCGAGCTGGCCGTGGCCGACGCCAGCGTCATGGTGCCCCCGCCCATACCCTCGACGTTGCGGGGTGACCAGATCGGGTCGACGGCCACCGGGTTGTCGATGGGGCACGGGGCCGACCCCGAGATGGTGTCGTCTACTCCCATGCCCGACTCCAGCGCGGCCAGCAAGGTGAACGTCTTGAACGACGAACCCGTCTGGCGGCCGTCCCCGTCGGTCACCAGGTTGAACTTGGCCTGGTCGAAGTCCCGCCCCCCGACCAGGGCCCTCACCGCGCCGGTGCGGGGTTCGATGGCGGCCAGCGCGGCCGTGAACCCCCGGGGGTCGTCGGGCACGATGCGCTCCACCGAGGCGTGGGCCGCCTGCTGGGCCACGGGGTCGAGGGTGGTGTGGACCTGCAGGCCCCCGGCGAACACGGCCTGGTAACGCTCCTGGTCACTCTCGCCCAGCCACTCGGCACCCAGCAGCTCGAGCTTCACCTTCTCGGCGAAGTAGTCGGTGCTGCGAGGGCCGGGGTCGGGGGGCGGGGTGGGCAGGGGCTCGCTCTTGACCGCCTCGGCCTCCTCGGCGCCGATCTGGCCCAGGAAGTGCATGCGGTCGGCCACCAAGTCGCGCCGCTCGCGGGCCGCGTCCGGGTTGGTGAACGGGTCCGACCCGCTCGGGTAGCGGATCAGGCCGGCCAGCAGCGCCCCCTGGGCGAGCTCGAGGTGCTGGGCCTCCGTGCCGAAGTAGCGCTGGGCGGCCGCCTCCAACCCGTAGGCCCCGTTCCCGAAGTACACGCCGTTCAGGTAGCGCTCGAGGATCTCGTCCTTGGTGAACTGGCGCTCCATCTCCAGGGCCAGGAACGCCTCCCGCACCTTGCGCCCCAGCTCCTGCTCGGGCGTGAGCAGCTCGTTCTTGACGAGTTGCTGGGTGATCGTCGAGCCGCCCTGGGACACCTCGCCGTTCTGGACGTTGGCCACGGCCGCCCGCAGGATGGCCCGGGCATCGAGGGCGCCGTGCTCGTAGAAGCGCTCGTCCTCGGCAGCCAGCACGGCGGCCACGACGTGGTCGGGCACCTGGTCGAGGGGGATCGGTACCCGGTCCTGCTCGGCGTGCAGCTCGGCCAGCACGCTGCCGTCGCGGGCGTAGACCACCGAACGGGTGGCCAGGGGCGAGAGCTTGATGGGGTCGGCGGGGGCGGCCGTGGCCCCGTGGCGGGCGATCTCGCTGGTCGTGCGGGCCGTGACCAGCACGGCCCCGGCCACCGCCCCACCCACCAGCGAGACGGCCGTGGCCCACAGCACGACCACCCCGACCCCATGGCCCACCGCCCTCCAGAACCACGGCTCGACGGGCTGGTCAGGCCACTCGTCGGGCCCGTCGGGCCACTCACCGTCGGGCCACTGGAGCGGGCCTGGTCCGGCGGGAGCAGCGAGGTGTTCGGGGGCGTGGGCGACAGACACGGTCCCCGTGGTTCTTCCACACCTGCTCGCGGTTCAACCCTGGCGCCAATGCAGGCCACAATGCCCCAATGGCCAGCGCCTCCGAGATCGCCCTCGCCCTCGACCTCTCGCCCCATCCCGAAGGTGGCCGGTTTCGCGAGACGTGGCGGGCCCAGACGGGCGCCGGCCAGCGGGCCGCGGGTACGGCCATCTACTACCTGCTGGCCGCGGGCGAACGCGCCGCCTGGCACCGTATCGACGCCGACGAGCTCTGGCACTTCTACGCCGGCGACCCCCTGCGTCTGGTCGTGGCCGAGCCCGGCCGGCCCCCCACGACCCACGAACTGGGCCACGATGTGGCCGCCGGTCATCGCCCCCAGGCCGTCGTCCCCGCGGGCGCCTGGCAGTCGGCCTGGCCCCTCGGGCCGTGGGCGCTGGTGGGTTGCACCGTCTCCCCCGCATTCGAGATGTCCGGCTTCGAACTCGCTCCCCCCGGCTGGTCCCCCGCCCCCTGAGTACACAGGCCGTCGGGCCGGGTCGCCATCGCCGCCCGCCGGTTGCTGACACTGCGTACTGTGCAAGACGCAACCGGTGAGGTTGTCCCTTTGCACAAACCCGACTAGGGAGCGGGGGTCAGCCCCACTCTTCGCCGAGCATGGCTTCGAGACGTTCCTTGCGGCGAGGGCGCTCGGTCTTGGGCGTCTGCTTGGCCCGGCAGCGCCCGCTCAGGCCGTGGAGCCACAGGGCGGTCTGCTCGTCGTCCTCGGCCCCGGCCACGACGCGGGCGTAACACTCGGGGCAGCGAATTGTGGTTCTAGGCATCGGCTTGTGTGTAACGACCTCTGTGACCCTCGGACTGGCCCCCCATCAGGATACGCCCCCCAGAGAGTAAGTGCGGCCGGGGTTCAGGCCCGGCCGACCATGCGCTGCAGCAGGGAGCGCTGGAGCTCGGCTGGGAACGGGGTGTTGCGATCGATGAAGCTGGCCGAGAGCTGGGCCCGGCCCTTGCGGACGAAGACCAGGTCGATGTAGGTGCGGACCGCCGACCCGCCCGCCAGCGACATGGCCTGGACCCGGAAGGCCACCGTCTCGTCGCCGAACTGGGGCAGGTCGAGCCGTTCGATCAACGTCTCGGGGGCCGACTCGGGGAGCTGGCGCAGGAACTCGGCGTCGATCTGGGCCTTGCGGCACTGCAGGGCCCGGTCGGTGCGTAGGGCCTCGAAATCGGCCACGGCCGCCTCGACCGACTCCACCATCTGCGCGCTGGAACTGACCCGGCGGGTCTCCCGGGAGCTGAAGTCCTCGGACCCGGCCAGGGCGGTGCGGCCCTCCTCGGGGGGTGGGCGGCCTACGCAGGCCGCGAACGTCCGCCCGCTGGCGGCGGTGGCGTCCTCGGCCCCGGCGGGCACGGGGTCGGCCCGCCACTCGTCGGGGAAGTCGCTGAGCCGCAGGTTGGCCTCCTCGGCCACGGCTTGGTCGTCGCGCTCGCCCGGGCCGAGGACGTCGTCGCCCGGCCCGTCGCCCCCGCCCCCGCAGGCCACGAGCAGCACCAGCAGCAGCACAGCCGTCAGCCGCCTGGTCATCCCCGTGCCCCCCCGCTGAAGTGCCACGAAGCCAGGTGCAGCGTAGGCGAGAAGAACATCGACTCCCCGGCCAAGCGGCCGTCGTTGCCCACCGCCAGCACCCGCCCCGGGGCCAGGGCCTCGCAGTAGGACTGGGTGAAGCGCAGGTTGCGGACCGCGCTGGTCACCCGCCCGTCCTCGATCAGGAACGTGCCGTTGCGGGTCAGCCCGGTCACCACCGTCGTCTTGGGGTCGAGCACCCGGGTGTACCAGAAGTCGGTGACGAGCAGCCCCCGGCCCACCGAGGCCACGATCTCCTCGGGGGAACGTTCACCCCCCTCGAGCACGACGTGCGACGGCCCCGGCCCCCCGATCTCGCTGCCCGGCGACCCGTGGCCCGTGCTCTCGGCGCCCGCCGCCCGGGCCGTACGGCGGTCGTGGCACAGGCCCACCGCCACCCCGGCGCGCACCAGGTCGAGGCGCCGCCGGGGGGTCCCCTCGGCGTCGAAGGGCAGGCCGATCATGCGGGGATCGAGGGGGTCGTCGAAGATCGTGAGCCGGGGGTCGAGCTGCTGCTCACCCAGGCGGACGAACGACTGGCCTTCGGCGTGGGCCTTGGCGTTGAACCCGTGGCCCATCACGAAGTCGAGCACGTCGGTCACCGCCCCCGGCTCGAGCACCACCTCGTAGTCGCCGGGCTCGAGGTCGACCAGCTCGAGGCTGCGGCGGGCCTTGTCGGCCGCCCGCCTCCCGGCGGCCACCCCGTCGAGGTCGGCCAGCCGGGCCGAGACCTGCTGGGCCCCGCCGTCGGCCACCGGGCTGCGGTGGATGCCCTCGACCTGGGCGCGGGTAGTGCGGCCCCAGGCCCGGTGGCCGGCAGAGTTGGCGAAGGCCACTTCGTGGCCCGCCGTCTGGCAGAAACCGGCCGCCTCGAACCCGTCCCGCCTGCCCTGGTCGACGAACCCCTTGACCACCGTGGCCCGCGCCCCGGGTTCGGCCACGTGAGTGGCGGCGTCGTAGCGGGGGTCGGCGCCGGGTCGGGGCTGGGCCGTCACCGGCCCGCCGGGCGGCACCAGGCCCGGCCACTCGGGGTCGGGGGGCCGCAGGGCGGCGGCCGCCAACGCCCGCGCCACCATGTCGGCCAGGCCGGTCGAGAGCAGGCTGGTGCCGGCGGTGGCCTGGCGGCCCCCGACCACCACCTTGAGCCGGGCCCACTGGCTGTTGTCGGCCACGTTCTGGTGGATGAACGAGTTGGCGAACCGGGTCAGCCCCGAGCGCCCGGCCGACACCGTCACCTCGGCCTCGGCCCGGTCGCCCACGAGCTCCAGCACCCGGGCGCACGTGGCCAGCAACAGCGACGGGTCGTGGTCGGTCACGCCCCGGCCCGGCTCCTCACGCCCACGCGGGCGCCCCGGAAGCGGGCGGGCACGGCCGGGTGGCCGGTGTGGCCGTACTGCATGGGCTGGCCCTTGCCGCAGTTGGGCGTCCCCCACAGGTTCCACTCGGCCGGCCCGCCCAGCATGTCGAGCGAGGCCCAGAACTGGGGCGTGATGCCCGTGTAGGTCGGGTTGCGCAGCAGGCGGCCGCGCCGGCCGCCCTTGATCTCGTAGCCCACCTCGCAGCCGAACTGGAAGTTGAGGCGCTTGTCGTCGATCGACCACGAGCGGTTGGTCTCCATGAAGACGCCGTCGTCGGTGGCCGCGATCATCTCCTCCAGCGACGACGAGCCGGGCAGGATGCCCACGTTGGTCATCCGCACCATGGGCAGGCGGTCCCACCCCTCGGCCCGCACCATGCCCCCGGGGGCGACCCCGCAGATCGAGGCCGTGTCCCGGCCCGACAGCACGCCTACCCAGATGCCGTCGCGCACGATGTCCACCCGTTGGGCCGGCGTGCCCTCGTCGTCGTAGCCGAACGTGCCCAGGGCACCCGCCAGGGTGGCGTCGGCGGTGATGTTCATCAGTTCCGAGCCGTAGCGCAGCGTGCCCAGCCGCCCCAGTTCGAGGAACGACGTACCAGCGAACGCGGCCTCCCACCCCAGGATGCGGTCGAGCTCGATGGCGTGGCCCACCGACTCGTGGATCTGCAGGGCCAGTTGCTCGGAGCCCAGCACCAGATCGGTGGTGGCCGCCGGGCACTCGGGGGCCGACAGCAGGGCCACCGCCTCCTCGGCCACCCGCCCGGCGTTGCCCACCAGGTCGAGCGCCCGCACCAGCTCGAAGCCCCGGGTGCCGTAGGCGCCCCCCACGCCCCCGTAGGACCGCCGCTGGGTCTCGTGCTCGCCCACCGCAGTGGCGCTCATGGTCGCCCCCGTCTCGACCAGGTGCTGGAAGATGCGGTGGCCCTCACTGGAGACGAACCACTTCTGGGTGTCCCACGAGCTCAGGTAGGCCTCGCCCACGGTCACGCCCTTGACGGCCGCCATGGTGGAGGTGGCCGCGATGACCAGGTCGGCCCGTTCGGCCAGGCTGACCTCGAAGGGGTGCTCCTCCCAGCCCGAGGACCACTGGGCCTCGACCGGGGTGGACGCCGCCAGGTGCAGCGGTGGGCCGGGCACGAGGGCCGACGCCTTGGCGATGGCGGCGGCGTCGAACCCGGCCGTGCGGGCCGACGCCTCCGACGGCTCGGCCACCGCCATGAACCCCCACGACGAGCCGATCAGCGCCCGCACGCCGACCCCGCCCGACTCGCTGCGGCGCAGGCCGTCGAGCACGCCGTTGCGGGCGTGCAGCCCCTCGGAGGTGTTGACGCCGAAGCGGGCGTCGGCGTAGGTGGCCCCGGCCGCCAGCGCCCCCTCTACCGCCGCCTGGGCGTACTCGAACAAGCTGCCCTACCCCCGGGGCGCCGACGGCCCGCCGGGTGCCATCAGGCGGTCGACGAGACCCCGCCCGCGCCCAGCACCGCTTGGGCGGCCGCCAGCCGGGCGATCGGGACCCGGAAGGGCGAGCACGACACGTAGTCGAGGCCGGCCGCGTGGAACAGGGTGATCGACTCGGGGTCGCCCCCGTGCTCACCGCACACGCCCACTTTGAGCCCGGGCTTGGTCGAGCGCCCCTTGCGCACGGCGTCGGCCACCAGCTCGCCCACCCCGTCAGGGTCGATGGTCTCGAACGGGTTGCGCTTCAGGAGGCCCTTCTCGAGGTAGGTCGACATGAGCCGGCCCTCGACGTCGTCGCGGCTGAACCCGAACACCATCTGGGTCAGGTCGTTGGTGCCGAACGAGAAGAAATCGGCGGCCTCGGCGATCTGGTCGGCCCGGATCGCAGCCCTGGGCGTCTCGATCATGGTGCCGATAGTCACGTCGATGCCGGCCGCGACCGCCCCCACGGCCTCCTCGACCCACGAGCGGGCCAGGGCCAGCTCTTCGCGGCTCACCGTGAGGGGGATCATGATCTCGATGACGGGCCGGCCCCCGGCCTCGGCCCGCTCGGCGGCCGCCTCCATGAGCGCCCGCACCTGCATGGCGTAGAGGCCCGGCTTGATGACCCCGAGGCGAACGCCCCGGGTGCCCAGCATGGGGTTCATCTCGTGCCAGAGCTGGGCCGCCGCGTAGGCCGCCTTCTCGTCGGAGGTGAGCGAACCGGTGGCCTCCTTGACGGCCAGCTCCTCCACCCGAGGCAGGAACTCGTGCAGCGGGGGGTCGAGCAGCCGGACCGTGACGGGCAGGCCGTCCATGGCCTCGAGGATGTCGAGGAAGTCGGCCTTCTGGGCCTGGCGCAGCTCTTCGAGGGCGGCCGTCTCCTCCTCGGGGGTGTCGGCCAGGATCATGCGCCGCACGATGGGCAGGCGGTCCCCCAGGAACATGTGCTCGGTTCGGCACAGCCCGATGCCCTCGGCCCCGAAGTCGCGGGCCACGGTGGCGTCGGCCCCGGTGTCGGCGTTGGCCCGCACGGCCATGGTGGCGGCGCGGATCTCGTCGGCCCAGCCCAGCACAGTGTTGAACTCGGCCGGGGGCTCGGCCTGGCTGAGAGCCACGGCCCGGCCCACGACCCGGCCCGTGGACCCGTCGATGGAGATCACGTCGCCTTCGCTGAACGTGCGCCCGGCGGCCGTGAACGTGCGGTCGGAGATGCGCACGGCCTCGGCCCCGACCACCGCGGGCTTGCCCCAACCCCGGGCCACCAGGGCGGCGTGGCTCACCAGCCCGCCCCGGGCGGTGAGGATCCCCTGGGCCGCGGCCATGCCGTGCACGTCCTCGGGCGAGGTCTCGTTGCGCACCAGGATGACCTTCTCGCCCCGGCCCGCGGCCGCTTCGGCGTCGTCGGCCGTGAAGTACACCCGGCCTACGGCCGCCCCCGGGGAGGCAGCCAGGCCGGTGGCCACCACGTCGGCCGCCGGGTCCTCGCCGAACTGGGGGTGAAGCACGTTGTCGAGGTGGTCGGGGGTGACCCGCATGACGGCCTCGGCGTGGGACAGGTGGGTGCGGGGGTCGTCGCACATCTCGACGGCCATGCGCAGGGCGGCCACCGCCCCCCGCTTGCCGACTCGGGTCTGGAGCATCCAGAGCTTGCCCTGCTCGATCGTGAACTCGGTGTCGCACATGTCGCGGTAGTGGCGCTCGAGCCGGTCGAAGATGCCCAGGAGCTGCTCGTACCCATCGGGGAACAGCTCGCGCATGTCGTCGAGCTTGAGCGTCTGGTGGGTACCGGCCACCACGTCTTCCCCCTGGGCGTTGACCAGGAAGTCGCCTTGGGGGGCGGCTTCGCCGGTGGAGGGGTCGCGGGTGAAGCCCACGCCGGTGGCCGAGTTGGTGTCGCGGTTGCCGAACACCATCGACTGGACGTTGACGGCCGTGCCCAGGTCGTGGGGGATGCGCTCGTGCTCGCGGTAGACAATGGCCCGCGGACCGTTCCACGAGCGAAAGACCGCTTCGATGGCCCCCTGGAGCTGGTCCGCCGGGGCCTGGGGGAACGGTTCCCCCGTGCGGGCCAGAACGACGTCCTTGTAGGAGTCGATCAGCTCCATCAGCACGTCAGGGGGCAGGTCGGCATCGGCCGCCACACCGGCAGCCGCCTTGGCCTTGGTGAAGAGCCCCTCGAAGTCCGACCCGGGGATGTCGAGCACGATGCGGCCGTACATCGACACGAACCGGCGGTAGCTGTCGTAGGCGAAGCGCTCGTCGCTCGTCTGGGCGGCCAGGCCCCGCACCGACTCGTCGTTTAGGCCGAGGTTCAGGACCGTGTCCATCATCCCGGGCATGGAGAACTTGGCCCCCGAGCGCACGCTGACCAGCAGGGGGTCGGCCGGGTCGCCCAGGCGCTTGCCCATCGTGGTCTCGAGCCGGGAGAGCTGGTCGGCCACCTCCTCGGACAGTCCCTCGGGCCAGCCTGCGACCATGTAGGCGCGGCAGGCGTCGGTCGTGATCGTGAACCCGGGGGGCACGGGCAGGGAGAGGACCGAGGTCATCTCCGCCAGGTTGGCCCCCTTGCCCCCGAGCAGGTGCTTGAGGTTCATGGGGGGTTCGGCGTGTTGATGGTCGAACGCGAAGACGTACGTCAAGGCCAGAGGTCTCCTTGGGCGATTGGCTCGGGACCGAGCCTACTGCCCGTGTGACCCCGCCCGATTGAGGAGGCTGGTGCCTTTCGCGTTCGGCGCTGCGCGCCGAAGCGGCCGACCTACCCCCCACCAGCACCTTTGCGATGCCGCCGAGCCGCGAACTGGGCGGTCGGCCGCCGAAAGAGGGTTTAGACACCACCCTCCTAGGAACGTGACGCCGACCGTGGGCCCCGCCGGCCCCGCCCCGGCTACTTGCCGCGCTTGCGCCTGATGGGCGTGTGCGCCCCCGAGGGAGCCGGCTTGCCGTCGGGAGTCGACTGGCGCACGTACTCCCCGTTGGGGCCCCACCGCACCCACACCGAGCTCTGGACCTCGGTGTGCGACCCGGTGTTGCCGCCGTACTCGTCGGGCCGGCCGGACCCGCCGACGGGGTACTTGGCCCAACGCTCGGGCTTGCCGCCCACGCTCCACGGGCGCTGCCACGCGCCACACGACGGGCAACGCCGCTGGTTGAGGGCGACCGGCTTGCTGCACGCGGTGCAGTTGCCGCCGGCTGGGGCCCTCGAGCTGAAGACCGGCGTGTGCTCACCGTTGTGCTGGCCGTGACCTGACTCGCTCACAGTTCACTCCTGCTTCGTGTTCCGTCCCGACATACCGCGTTGGGCCGGCAGTTTAGCGGCCGAGAGTTCCGCTGTCAGCCATAGAGACGAACCCGTAACTCCTCGGCCACAGCGTCGATCGGCACCCGCTCCTGGGAGAGCGAGTCACGGTCGCGGATCGTTACCGCCCGGTCCTCGATCGACTCGAAGTCGACGGTGACGCAGTACGGAGTGCCGGCTTCGTCCTGGCGGCGGTAGCGGCGCCCGATCGACTGCGTCTCGTCGTAGTCGGTGGAGAAATGGCGGCGCAGGAGCTGGGCCACCTCGCGGGCGGTCGGCGTGAGCTCGGCCTTCTTGGACAGCGGAAGCACGGCCACCTGGTACGGAGCCAGCCGGGGGTGGAGGCGCAGGACCGTGCGCTTCTCGCCACCCACGTCGTCCTCGTCGTAGGCGGCCAGCAGGAAGGCCATCATCGAGCGGCCCACGCCCGCCGCGGGCTCGATGACGTGGGGGGTGTAGCGCTCGCCCGACGCCTGGTCGAAGTACTCCAGCTTCTCGCCGCTGAAGGTCGAGTGCTGGGTCAGGTCGTAGTCGGTGCGGTTGGCGATGCCCTCGAGCTCGCCCCAGCCCCACGGGTAGAGGAACTCGACGTCGGCCGTGCCCGCCGAGTAATGCGACAGCTCCTCGGGGTCGTGGTGGCGCAGGCGCAGCTTGTCGGCCGGGATGCCCAGGTCGCGGTACCAGGCCAGCCGCTCGTCGCACCAGTACTCGAACCACTTGGCGCCCTGGTCGGGGGGAACGAAGAACTCCATCTCCATCTGCTCGAACTCCCGGGTGCGGAAGATGAAGTTGCCGGGCGTGATCTCGTTGCGGAACGACTTGCCCTGCTGGGCAATCCCGAAAGGGGGTTTGCGCCTGGCCGTCTGCAGCACGTTGGCAAAGTTGACGAAGATGCCCTGGGCCGTCTCGGGGCGCAGGTAGGCGATAGCGCCCTCGTCCTCCACGGGGCCCACGTGGGTCTTGAACATGAGGTGGAAGGGCCGGGCCTCGGTCAGGTCGCGGCTGCCGCAGCGGGGGCACTGGTCGGCGATCTGGTCGGCACGCGAGCGCTCCTTGCAGTTGCGGCAGTCGACCAGCGGGTCGGTGAACGTGGCCAGGTGCCCGCTCGCCTCCCACACCTTGGGGGCCATGAGGATGGCGGCGTCCAGCCCCACGATGTCGTCGCGCTCGGTGACCATGGCCCGCCACCACGCCTCCATGACGTTGCGCTTGAGCAGCACGCCCAGCGGCCCGTAGTCGTACGTGGACCGGAAGCCGCCGTAGATCTCGCTCGACGGGAACACGAAGCCGCGGCGCTTGCACAGGTTCACAACCTGTTCAGTGAGGTCCATGGCCGGTCAGGCTACGCGCCCCACGCCCCCGGGCCGGGAAAGCGGCCGGCGCAGCGGGGCAGGGGGTGGCCCGTCACGAGGCCCGGCGGACGAGAGAACGGGCGCCAGCGGCGACCGCCCCGAGGTCGCCCGGCGACCCCCGGTCCCGCGACCAGGCAAGCAGCCAGTGCCTTGTGCGACCAGGTCACCGGTACGCCGGCCACGCGGTACACCCCTCCCCCGACGCGTACCCACCGTCCCGAACGCACTCGCTGGTGCACCATGCGATCGGTCAGCCCGGCGTCACGGGCCTGGGTACGGGTCACCAGGCCGAGTTGCCGTGCGAACACGGCGGTCAGCTCGTCGTCGCCCATGGCCGTACCGTACCGAAACGGTGTGACAGTGAGTAAAAATGTACCGGAGAGGTTCATTTTTACTCAATCGTGGCCGGCCCCGCAGCCGGGCCGTCGCCGGGAGAAGGCGGCGGCGGGGTGGGGTCAGGCGCGGTCGAAGGTGTGGACGGAGCGCAGGCGGCGCTCGAGGTGGTGTTCGAGGGCCTTGGTGGCCAGGCGGTCGACCTCGGCCGTGGCCCGCCCCGGCGGCTCCCCCAGGACGGGCCCCAGTTCGCCGCCCAGGGCCCGGCGGACGAGGGCCAGCCCGTCGGCCGACAGGGCCACGGCCGAGACCCGGCCGGCGCACAGCCGGCAGAGGGCTCCGCCTTCGGCCACGTCGAAGGCGACCAGTTCGCCGGCCGTGCCACAACCCGCGCACTGGTCGAGCACGGGGTGGAACCCCTCCAGCGACAGCACCTTGAGGAAGAAGGCGGGCACGAGCATGGGGCCGTCGTGGGCCGACAGGGCCCGCAGGGCGCCCAGCAGCATGGAGTACAGCCGGGGAGCGGCGTGGCGCTCCTGGGCCACCTGGTCGGCCACCTCCAAGAGAGAGGTGGCCTTACCCAGGCGGTCGAGGTCCTCGCGCAGGTCGCGGAACGAGTCCAGGGTCTCGGCCTGGGTCACGATGTCGAGCTCCCGGCCCTCGTACAGCAGCAGCGAGACGTGGGTCATCGGTTCGAGCCGTCCCCCGAAGCGGGACTTGGTCTTGCGTACGCCCTTGGCCACGGCCCGCACCTTGCCCCGGCCGCCGGTGAGGAACGTCACGATGCGGTCGGCCTCGCCCAGGCGCATGGTGCGCAGCACCACCCCCGTCTCCCGGTAGAGGCTCACCCGATGGCCCCGAACCGGCGGTCGCGCCGGCGGAACTCCTCCACCGCCTCGAACAGGTGGCGGCGTCGGAAGTCGGGCCAGAGCACGTCGCAGAACACCAGCTCGGAATAGGCCAGCTCCCACAGCAGGAAGTTGGATATGCGGTACTCGCCCGACGTGCGGATGACCAGGTCTGGGTCGGGCATGTCGGGGTCGTAGAGGTGCGCCCGGATGGCCTTCTCGTCCACCTTGTCGGCGGCCACGCCCGAGGCCACCAGGGAGCGCACGGCGTCCACGATCTCGGCCCGGCCGCCGTAGTTGAAGGCGATGTTGAGCGTCATCGTGCGGTTGCGCCGGGTGAGATCGAGGGCCTCGTCCATGCGGCGCAGGATGCGCCGGGGCACACGCCAGTCGCGCCGGCCCAGGAAGCGGATGCGCACCCCCCGCTCGTTGAGCTCGTCCCGGCGGCGGACCAGGATGCCCTCGTTGAAGTTCATCAGGTAACGGACCTCGTCGGCCGGTCGCCGCCAGTTCTCGGTGGAGAAGGCGTAGACCGTGAGCCACTTCACCCCCAGTTCGAGGGCGCCTTCGACGGCGTCGAACAGCGACTCCTCGCCGGCCGCGTGGCCCTCGATGCGGGGCAACCCCCGGGCCTGCGCCCACCGGCCGTTCCCGTCCATCACAATTCCTACATGGACAGGAGCCGGAGGCGGGGGCGGGTTCACGGGCCAGAGCGTACGGGTACAGCCCGCCCATGAAGGCCAAACTGGCCCGGTTGGGCGAACGGTGGCCCTGGCTGGGCTGGGTGCTGAAGGCCCAGGACCGCTACCGCGAGCTCAACGGCAACTACCTGGCCGCGGCCGTCACCCTGGCCGGCTTCTTGTCGCTGTTCCCGCTGCTGCTGGTGGGACTGGCCGTGCTCGGGTTCGTCTCGGCCGGGCGGGTCGACCTCGCCGGTGACCTGGTCGAGCGTCTGGGCCTGACCGGGGAGGCGGCCACCTTCGTCGGCGACCTCATCCGCCAGACCGAGAACAGCCGCCAGGTGGCGTCGGTGGTCGGGCTGGCCGGCCTGCTGTGGACAGGCCTGGGGGCGGTGGCCGCCGCCCAGTACGTGCTCAACGGCGTCTGGCAGGTGAAGGGCCGGGGCCTGGCCGACAAGGCCCGGGGCGTGGGCTGGCTGGCCGGCGCCGGGCTGCTGCTGACCGTGTCCTTGGCGGCTACGGCCGCGGCCGGGCTGCTGCCTCCGTGGCTGGCCGTGGTCGGGCCGTTGGCCGCCCTGGCCGTCGACGTGGCCCTGTGGACCTGGACGTTCAAGGTGCTGACCAACCGGTCCCTGCCCTGGCTGGCATACCTTCCGGGAGCGGTGGTGGGCGCCGTGGGCTTCGGCGTCCTCAAGGCCGTGGGGGGTTTCTACGTACCCCGCCTGGTGGCGTCCGCGTCGGTGCTCTACGGCTCGTTCGCGGTGATCTTCGCCATCTTGGCCTGGCTGCTCTTCTTCGGGCGGCTGGTCGTCTACGCGGCGGTGGCCAACGTGATCGCCTGGGAAGCCCGCCACGGCACGGTCACCGTCGAGCTGGCCGTGCCCAAGGTGGCCGGCGAGGTGCCGGTGGAAGCCACCCGGGCGGGCGAGGCCAGCCCCGCTACGTCGGGCCCTGGGCCTGGGGGGTGACCGGGGCCGCGCCCAGGACGGCCCGGGTGGCGGCCACGTCGCGGCCGACCTGCTCGACCAGGGCGTCGACCGAGCCGTAGCGCTCCTCGTCGCGCAGCCGGGCCACGAACCGCAACCGGGCCGCCTCCCCGTAGAGGTCACCGTCGAAGTCCAGCAGGTGGGCCTCGACCAGCGGGCCGGCCGCCCCGTCGGTGAACGTCGGTCGCAGCCCAACGGACACGGCCGTGGGATGGACCGAGCCGTCGGGCCGCTGGTACCAGCCCGCGTAGATCCCGATGGCGGGCAGCAGCAGGTCGGAAGCCACGAACAGGTTGGCCGTCGGGAACCCGAGGTCGCGGCCCCGACCGTCGCCGGCCACCACCTCGCCCCGCACCTCGAAGGGCCGCCCCAGCAGGCGGGCCGCCAGGTCCACGTCGCCGGCCGCCACCGCCGCCCGGGCGGCCGTCGAGGACACGGGCCGGTCGAGGCCGTCGACGGCCACCAGCCCCAGCCCCACCGTCTCGAACTCGGCGAAAGCGGCCAGCAGTTCGACATTGCCCCGCCGGTCGCGCCCGAAGTGGAAGTCCTCGCCCACGACCACCAGGCGGGCCCCGAGCTCGTCGACCAGCACCTCGCGCACGAAGTCCTCGGGCTCTTCCTGGGACCGCTCCTTGTCGAACGGCACCACCAGCGTGCGGTCGACGTAGCCGGTGGCAGCCAGCGCCTCCAGCTTCTGGTCGAGGCCGGTGAGCAGCTTGGGCGCCGAGCCTGGACGGACGACCGTCGCGGGGTGGCGGTCGAAGGTCACGACCACCGTCTCCAGGCCCCGCGCCGAAGCCAGCCGGCGCAGGGCGGCCAGCACGGCCTGGTGGCCGAGGTGCACACCGTCGTAGGCCCCGATCGTGACGGCCGTGCCTTCTCCCATGGCCGCCAAGCTAGAACGACCCGGGGCGGCTCGATGGGAAGACGACCGCCGGTTTCACCGTCGTGGCCGTGAACGCCTCGTAGACGGCCAGCAGGCGCCCATCGGGCCCGACCACCGCCCACGGCCCTTCCGGCGCGCGCCCCCGGGCGCCGCCCCGGCCGGCCCTGTCCTCCCCGGCCCTGCTAGCGCCTCCCGGCGGACCACCATCCCGCCCGCCTGCCCCGGTGCCATCGCCGTGGCCCGGCCCGCCACCGGCCACGTCCCTGTCACCGGTCCCGGCCTCACCCGCCTCGCCGCTGGCCCAGCCGGGCTCATCGCCGCTGGCCCGGGCGGGGATGCCCAGGACCGAGCGTTCGAGCACCTTGCCGTGGCCCACGGCGGCCAGCAGGTCGTCGCCCTCGACCTCCACCACGGGCCGGCCCCGGAGGGCCTCGACCGGGGGGCGCACATCGGCCCGGGTGAGCCGGTCGAGGGGCACGGCTTCGGCCTCGCCGAAGGGGCCCACCGCCGTACGGCGCAGGGCCCGCAAGTGGGCGCCACCCCCCAGGGCCTCCCCCAGGTCGGCGGCCAGGGAGCGCACGTAGGTGCCGGCCGAGCACGTTACGTGGGCCGACAGGGCCCCGGGGGCCGGCCCCGGCGCCACGTCGAAGCGGTACACGGTGACGGGCCGGGGCGCACGTTCGACCTCCACGCCCTCCCGGGCCAGCTCGTGCAGGCGCCGGCCACCGACCTTGAGGGCCGAGACCATGGGCGGGACCTGCTCGATGGCGCCCGTGAAGCGTTCGGCGGCCACCCTGGCGGCCAGCTCGGGGGTCACGGCCGCCATGTCCCACTCCCCCACGACCTCGCCCGAGGCGTCGAGGGTGGACGTGGCCGTGCCCAGCACGATCTCGCCCACGTAGGACTTGGGCAGCTCGGACAGGAAGCGCAGCAGGCGGGTGGCCTGGCCCAACCCGACCAGGAGCACGCCGGTGGCGTCGGGATCGAGGGTGCCCCCGTGGCCCACCCGGCGCTGGCCGAACAGCCGCCGGCACCGGGCCACCACGTCGTGGGACGTGATGCCCGCGGGTTTGTCGACCACCACCAAGCCGTCGACGTCGGACGGCCTCGACTTGGCCCGGGACAGGCCGGCCGCCCGGGCTCAGCCGCCGCTGACGAGGGGCAGGCGGGCCCGGACAGCCTCCAGCACCTCGCGCACGGGCCGGTCGGACGAGAACCCGGCAGCCGCTCGGTGGCCCCCGCCGCCCATGGCCACCGCCACCTGGCTGACGTCGAAGTCGCCCACGGCCCGCAGGGAGACCCGGGTGCACTCGGGGGTCTCCTTGATCACGCACGACACGTCGGCCTCGGCCGTGCGGCGCACCAGGTCGATGAGGCCCTCGGTCTCCTCCACGTCGACCCCGAAGCCGTCGAGGTCGTCGAGGGTCACCCAGGTGGCCACGAACCGGCGGTCGGGGTCGTACTCGGCCCGGGCCAGGGCGACGGCCGCCAGGCGCAGGTAGGCGAGCCGGTGCTTCTCGAACAGTTGGCGGTTGACGTCGCCGATGGGCAGGTCATAGCCGGCCAGCTCCTGGGCCAGGGCGAAGACGGCCGGCGTGGTGTTGTCGTACTGGAACCGGCCGGTGTCGCACACCAGGCCGGTGTAGAGGCAGAGGGCGGCATCGCGCGTAAGGGGCCACCCCAGCACGCCGGCCAGGCGGCGTACCACCACGGCCGAGGCGGCCGCGTCGGGGTCGATCACGTTGATGGTGCCGTAGCCGTCGTTGGACACGTGGTGGTCGATCACGATCAGCTCGCCGGCGGCCTTGGCCGGCCCGGCCAGCTCGCCCAGGCGGTCGAGCGACCCGCAGTCGAAGGTGACCATCACGTCGGGAGCGGCCGGGAAGTCGCCGGGCTTGGTGGCCAGCTCCAGGCCGGGCAGGAAGTCGTAATGAGGGGCCACGATGAACGGCTGGGGCCACGAGGCCACCACCTTGCGGCCCTGGGCACCGGCCAAGTGGGCCATGGCCAGCATCGAGCCCAAGGCGTCGCCGTCGGGCATCTGGTGGCAGGCCAGGGCCAGGGAGGGCGCCGAAGCGATCACCTCGGCGGCGCGCTCTAACTCGGGCGTCATGGGTTGTCCTCCACCCCCGGAGCAGGGGGTTCCCCAGCGGTCTGGTGCAAGCCCCGGAGTATCTCGTCCACTCTAGTCCCTACGGCTATAGCGGGGTCCGCGACAAAGGCAAGTTCAGGGGTGTGCTTCATGCGCACCTGGCGGCCGATGGCGGCCTGGAGCCGCACCCGGTGCTCGGCCAGGGCAGCCCCGACCTCGCCGGCGGGCTTCAAGCTGTCGAACCAGACGACGGCGTGGCGCAACCCGGCGTCGACCTTGACCCCGGTGACCGTCACCAGCTCCAGGCGTTCGTCGTCTATGCGCTCGAGCTGGTCGGCGATCACCTCGCGCAGGGTCTCGTTGACGCGGTCGAGCCTCGAGTACCGGCGGTCGGTGGCCATATCACCCATCTCCTTCGTAGGTCGACCACTCGGTGCCGAAACTGGAGACCTCGATGTCGGGCCTACTCCACAACCAACGCTCGGCCGCGGCCACAACTTCCGCGGCGTGGGCGTGGGTCTCGGACACGACCGCGAACCCTACGAGAGCGCGCTGCCACTTGTCCTGGTAGCCCACCTCGGCCACCGACAGCGAGAAGCGCTGGCGCAGCCCCTCGACCACCGGCTTGACAGCCGCCCGCTTCTCCTTGAGCGACCGGCTGTGGGGGACGTGCAGGTCGACCTGCACCACCGCGACATGCACGGGCACGAGGCTAACTGCGGGGGACTTCGCGCTCCTCGTAGGTCTCGATGATGTCGCCCCGGCGCAGGTCCTGGAAGTCGGTCAGACCGATGCCGCACTCGAAGCCGGTGGCGACCTCCCGGGCGTCGTCCTTGAAGCGCTTGAGGGACTGGATGGCCCCGGTCCAGATGACGACGCCCTCACGCAGGAACCGGACCTTCGACCCCCGGGTGATGACCCCGTTGCGGACGTAACACCCGGCGATGGCCCCCACCTTGGGGACCCGGAAGATCTCCCGGACCTCGGCCTCGCCCGTGACTACCTCGACGAACTCGGGCTTGAGGAGCCCGACCATGGCCTTTTGGATGTCCTCGATGACCTGGTAGATGATCTGGTAGGTACGGATCTGGACGTCGGCCTGTTCGGCCAGGTCGCGGGCCTTGCGGTCGGGACGCACGTTGAAACCGAGGATGGTGGCGTTGGACGTGGCCGCCAGTTGTACATCCGACTCGCTGATCCCACCCACGGCCCGGTGCAGGAACGCCAGCTTGACCTCGTCGCGCTCCAGCTTGCGCAGGCTCTCGGTGAGGGCCTCCAGCGAACCGTGCACGTCGGCCTTGAGGATCAGGTTCAGCGTGGCCATCTCGCCCCGCTGGATCTGCTCGAAGATGTCCTCCAAGCGGACGGCCCCGTGGGCCGCGGGCATGTGCCGCTCGGTGCGCTGGGCCCGCAGGCGGCGGCGATGGGCGCGGGCCTCGGCCACCGTCTGGGCCAGCTTGGCGTCGGGGGCCACCCGGAACTCGTCGCCCGCGTCGGGGACCTCGTTGAGGCCCAGGACCTGCACGGGGGTGGAGGGCGGAGCCTCCTTCACCTGCGCACCGGTGTCGTCTATCAGGGCCCTCACCTTGCCCCAGGCCGCGCCGGCCACGATCGGGTCACCGACCCGGAGCGTGCCCCGCTGCACCAGGACGGTGGCCACCGGCCCCCGGCCCACGTCGAGGTTGGCCTCGAGCACCACGCCCCAGGCCCGGCCCTCGGGGTTGGCCACCAGTTCCTCGACGTCGGCCACGACCAGGAGCTGCTCGAGCAGTTCGTCCACGCCCAGGTTCTGGAGGGCGCTGACCTCGACCATGATCGTGTCGCCGCCCCACTCCTCGGGCACCAGGCCCAGCTCGGAGAGCTGCTGGCGAACGCGGTTGGGGTCGGACTCCTCCCGGTCGACCTTGTTGATGGCCACCACGATCGGCACCTCGGCCGCCTTGGCGTGGTTGAGGGCCTCGACCGTCTGGGGCATCACGCCGTCGTCGGCGGCCACCACCAGGACGGCGATGTCGGTGGCGTCGGCTCCCCGGGCGCGCATGGACGTGAACGCCTCGTGGCCCGGGGTGTCGATGAAGGTGATGAGCCGCCCGTCCTTGTCGGCCTGGTAAGCACCGATGTGCTGGGTGATGCCACCGGCCTCGCCGGCGATGACATTGGCCTCGCGGATGCGGTCGAGCAGCAGCGTCTTGCCGTGGTCGACATGGCCCATGACGGTGATGACCGGGGGCCGGGGCCGCAGGTCCTCCTCGTCGTCCTCGTCGTAACCCAGCAACGCCCGGAAGGCGACCTCCTGCTCCTGGCCCGGGTCGACCAGCAGGACGTCGGCGCCGATCTCGGCGGCGAACAGCTCGATCATGTCGTCGGACAGCGACTGGGTGGCCGTGACCATCTCACCCTGCTGGAGCAGGAAACGGATGACGTCGGCCGCCGTGCGGTTCAGCTTGGGGCCCAGCTCCTGGGCCGTGGCCCCCCGCTCGATGACGACCTCTCCCTCGGGGATGGGTGCGTCCGAACGGGTGTAGGTGGTCGCCTGGGTCGGCTCCAGCTCCTCGAAGCTGCGGCGCCGGCGGCGGCGGCGCTGGGGGGGGCGCCGGCCCTGACCAGGACCGCCGGGACGGCCGGGACCTCCCGGGCGCCCGGCTCCACCGGGACCTCCGGGGCCGCCGCCAGGACCGCCTCCGGGGCGGTAACCGCCACCTCCGCCGCCGGGACCTCCGGCCGGGCGGCCGAAACCACCCCCGCCACCGGGCCGGGCACCGCCTCCGGGCCCGCCGCCGGGACGAGACGGGCCACTGCCGGGACGGCTAGGACCGGTGCCGCCGGCGGGACGCGGGCCACCGCCGGGACGGCCGGCACCGCCGGGACCTCCCGTAGTGGGCCGGCCGCCGGGAGGCGGTGGGATGGCGCGGCCCGAGGCCGAGCGGGGCGGGCCACCGGGCGGGGGCGGGATCGGGCGGCCGGAGGCCGAGCGCAGACCGGGCGGCGGCGGGATCGGGCGGCCGGTGGGTGAACGGGGGGCGCCACCGGGGGCGGGCGCACCGGGACGGCCGGCTCCCGCGGTCGAGCGGGCCCCGCCCGGACCACCCTGGCCGGTAGCCGGGCCCGACCGGGACTGGCTGGGACGGCCCTGCCCGGGAGCACCGGCCGAAGGCCCACGCCCAGCGCCGTGCTGGCCCTGGCCGCCGGGGCCCGGCTGGCCGGTGGCGGTCGCCGGCCGGGGACCGGTCGGCCCGCCCGGCTGCCCGCCCTGCGGTCCACCCTGTCCCGCCTGTCCGGGCTGACTGGCCGGGCTGGCCTGACCTGGCTGTCCGGGACCGTGGGCCACCTGGCCCGAGGGACCG
>JBFMCT010000032.1:2067-39444 GCA_040754375.1 Actinomycetota bacterium | reverse complement strand
GCCCCCCGCCCGACAACTCCGACGGGGACTACGACTACGGCTGGCTGGGCTCCCACCAGCGCCCCACCGACCACGGCCTGGCAACCACCATCGTGCAGATGGGCGCCCGCCCCTACGCCCCCTCCCTCGGCCGCTTCCTGTCCGTCGACCCCATAGAAGCCGGCTCCTGCAACGACTACGACTACGTCTGCGGCGACCCGGTGAACGGCTTGGACCTGACGGGGACGCACTGCTCGTGGCGCCACCCCCACCACTGTGCCGGCGCCGCCGTCCGGGCGGTCGTCGACTACGCCACCGCCGGGGACCTCAAGCGCCAGGACCGGGAGAGCTACGAGTGCAACTGCACAGTCGAGAACACCAACCCGATCGCACGGGCCGAGAAGGTCTACGCGGAACGATACGCAGACGACACGCTGCGGGTCGTAGCCGCTGCAGCCGCTGTGGCACTGCCTGCGGTAGGTGCCCCTGCAGCGGCAGCAATAGCAGTTCCGGTCGTGGTCTCAACCGCTGGCAACTTGGTCGACCCGGCGTGCTCTACGGCCTTCGTGGCGACGGGGGGTACCGCATCAAGCTTCTCAAGTACCGCCACAGCGGCGATTTACCACTTTGCGGACAGCCCTATAGCTGGTGCGGCAAAGGGCCTCGGAGTGACTGCCTCCGTAGTCACCTCGTTGATCCCGTGCAACTAGGAGAAGTCATGAGAGGACCACCGGATGAGCCTACCCGTCGTGACAAGGCCGTCATCTTCTTATGGACGATGGCATGGTCATTTGGTGTCTTGATCGCGGGGCTTCTCAGTGGTTATGACCGTCTAAGCTATCCAGGATTGGCGGCCTGGTTTCTGCTCTTAGCTAGTACGGCGTGTTGGTTCTATTTTACTCGAGATCGTTAAGGAATCGGGCGGGAACTACCTGGTACTGAGCCGTCCCCTTGATGGTGTCGGCGGTGCGAGGTCGTAGTTCTATTCGGCATGCCAGTCGTGGCCGATGAGGGGAAGCGCCGCCATCGTGTCGTCGCTGATCTCGGTCCTTTTCGGGTAGTGGCCCTGGTCCCAATCGGCGAGGATCCGCAGGCCTGTCTCGGTGGTGGTGCCGGCGGCCAGCTCGACGATCACCTGGTAGGACGTGAGGGGCTTGCCCCGCCAGTTCTTGGTGATGAAGCTGAACATCCGGTGCTCCACCTTGTTCCACTTCGACGTGCCCGGCGGGTAGTGGCACACCGTGATCGTGAGCCCCGTCTCGGCGGCCAGCTCGGCCAGTTCGACCTTCCAGAGCTTGTTGCGGTAGCCGTTCGATCCGCCGGCATCGGCGGTGGCGGTCACCAGCAAGGTGGTGGCCTCCTGGTAGCGGTCCCGGCCCATGGCCTGCCACCAGCGGCGTATCCCGTCCCGGGTTCGCCTTGCGCCCGTTGACGAGCTCCTTCTGCGGTGAAATGCCTCGTGCTGAGCGCGGCGTCTTGACGCACATCATCAACTCGGGGCGAAGCCCCGATCCTGTGGGCTGCGTCGGAGGGGAGGGGGAGTTCCACCGATCGCTACACGGGACCGGCCATGATGGCCGGCCGTAGCCCATACCAGCGACCGGTGGAGGTCCAAGCATGCCAGGAGAAGCCCTGCTGTTGACGCTACGGCCTGCCCACCACCTCTACTGCCCACGACTCCACCGACGGCTCGCCCCCGCTGGTGACGGCCACCTCCTACGCCCACGCCCACCTGGGCCTGCCCACGGCCGTGACCGCAGATCCCGGGGGCCTGGCCCTCACCACCGCCACCTCCTACGAGCCCGCCGGCCCGGGGGCCTTCTTCCGGCGCACGGCCCGCACGCTCCCCTCGGGGGCCACCACCACCTACGAGCACTACGGCCCCACCGAGGTGGTCGCCAACCCCTGCCCCGGCGGGGCCAGCGCCAACCAGGGGGGGATGGTGCGCCGCTCCACCGGCCCCGACCCCGACGGCCCCGGCCCCGAGGTCGCGAGGGTGACCGAGGTCGTCCACGACGCCATGGGCCGCCCGGTGGCCACCCGGGTGGGCACCGGCCCGTGGGCGTGCACCACCTACGACGACCGGGGCCGCCCCCTGACGCGTGCTTTCCCCGCCCACGGCGCCCAGCCGGCCCGCACCGTCACCTACGACCACGCCGTGGGCGCCAGCCCGCTGGTGGCCTCGGTCACCGACCCCGCGGGCACCGTCACCGCGGCCCTCGACCGCCTGGGCCGGCTGGCCACCTACACCGACGTGTGGGCCAAGGTCTCGTCCTACACCTACGACCAGGGGGGCCGGGTGACCTCGGTGGCCACACCGGGCCTGCCCACCGTGGCCAGCACATACGACCCCGCCGGGAGGGTGAGCTCGCAGTCCCTCGACGGCGTGACGGCCGCCACCGTGTCCTACGACGGTGCCGGCGAGCTGGCCTCGGCCTCCTACCCGGCGGCGGTGGGCGGGGCGGGCAACGGCTCGTCGCTGGCCTCGCTCACGCGTGACAGCGCCGGGCGGCTGGCCTCGCTGGCCTGGGACCTGGCCACCGAGGCCGGGTTCTCGTCCTCGTCGGTCACCCGCTCGCAGTCGGGCCGGGTAATGGACCAGGTCATCGACGGCACCGACGCCCATCCCGGGGGCCCGAACTTCTCCTATGACGGCGCCGGGAGGCTGGTGGAGGCCCACGTGCCCGGCCACCACCTCACCTACGGTTACGCCCCCGCCGGGGGCTGCGGGCCGGCCCCGGGGGCGGGGCTCAACTCCAACCGCACGTCGGTGACCGACAACGGCACCACCACCACCTTCTGCCACGACCACGCCGACCGCCTGGTCGGGGCCTCGCCTAGCCTGGGGGCCATCGCCTACGACGACCACGGCAACACCACCATGCTGGGGGCGGCCGCCCTGTCCTTCGACGGGGCCGGCCGCCACGTGGCCACCACCGAGGGCCCGGCCACCGTCACCTATGCCCGCGACGCCACCGGGCGGGTGGTGGCCCGCACCGACGCCTCGGGCACCGTGCGCTACGCCCACCGGGGCCCGGGTGACAGCCCCTCGGCCACGCTCGACAGCCAGAGTGCCCCCTACGAGGCCACCGTGGCCCTGGCCGGCGGGGCGGTGCTCACCCGGCGCTTCGTGGTCACACCCCCACTGGCGGTCACCGACGTGTGGAGCTACCCCGACGTGGGGGGCCACACGGCAGCCACCGCCACCTACGCCGGGTCGCTGGCCGGGCTGCCCGTGCTGGTGGGCACCACCAAGCACGCCTACACCCCCGACGGCACCGGCCCCCCGCCCGACAACTCCGACGGGGACTACGACTACGGCTGGCTGGGCTCCCACCAGCGCCCCACCGACCACGGCCTGGCAACCACCATCGTGCAGATGGGCGCCCGCCCCTACGCCCCCTCCCTGGGCCGCTTCCTGTCCGTCGACCCCATCGAGGGCGGCTCCTGCAACGACTACGACTACGTGTGCGGCGACCCCGTGAACGGCTTGGACCTGACGGGGACCAAGAAGAAGAGCAAGGAACCCCTCCCCGACCTGGAGGCCCACTGCGGCTACAACGCACCGAACGACATCTTCTACGGTGAGGAATGTCTCCACTACCGGACAGCAAAGGCTAACGACGACAGCTCTATCTACTTCGACTTCGTTGGTAAAGGCCGTCGCTATGATGAGCCTCACATTAGCCGCATCGAATGCCCCAAGCCGTTTCGCAACGTAGTGCAGTTCTTTAGCCTAGGTGGCTTCGCGCGTTCAGTGACTAGCACTGATCCTACCAAGGCCTTTGACCAGGCGCTTGAGGCGTACATTGTTGGCGATCTTACCCACAAAGGAGCGACGGCAGTCGGCGGGCGAGTAGCAACAGTTGTACCTTATGCAACTGTGGCGATTACTGCGCTCGACGCTGCCTGTGCTGCAATTGGGTACTAGCTAGTGGCCCGTCACGGAAGTCCCGGTGACCTGGCCTTCAGTTTCGTCCCCAGTCTGTTCATCCTCGATGGTCGAAAGGACATCGGTTCCTGAACGTCCTCCAACTCAAGGCCGCGAACAGAGCGTTGAGACCTCGACGCCATAGTGCCCATCACTTTGACCGCTACGGTGGACTAGTCCATAGTTGTGAAACGCTCTGTGTGGAGCTTTTCCCCAGGCAATAACTTTAGAACAAGAATGGGGGAAAAAGAACGTATGAGGCGTCAGGATTGCAGTACCTGCCTAAAGGTTTCATGTGTCTAATACCGACAATCGAGATTCGCCACGCGCATCTACAAGGAACCGTAATGTGTTCCTGCTATTTGTCCTTGGCGTAACTGTCTTGCGTGCTATCTGGCGCGGCCTGTCTGTATTGGAGTTTTTCCTTGCCATCATCCTACTGGCTACGGTGTGCGCGATCCTACTCGCACTTGACCGCTTCTTGAATCGCTGGTGAGGTCGGCGGCGATAGCCTTTCTGCCTCGCCTCTAGGGAGTAAGGCTAGGCTAAGTGTTCACGTCCGCCGTCGACGCTGATGTCGATCGCCCATGAATTGTCACCGTTGTAAGCAGGAGACAAGAGGGGTGGTCGCGAGAGTGTGTACATGGCACACGACGCGCCCTCGGCCTCCGAGCACGAGCGGCGCATCGCCGACCTGGAGGCGGTCGTCGCCCAGCAGGCGGAGCTGATCGATTCCCAGCGCCAGGCGATCGAGCGGCTCGAGGCGCTCGTAGCCGAGCTGCGACGGCAGTTGGGGCAGAACTCGGGGAACTCGGGGAAGCCTTCGTCGCGGGACTCCGCCGCCGAGCGCCAGCGCCAGGCCGAGAAGCGCGCGCGACGGGCAGAGGCCGGCAGTGGCGGGGCAAAGCGCCGACGGGGCAAGCAGCGGGGCGCCAGGGGCAAGGGCCTGGAGATGTCACCGAAGCCCGACGAGGTCGTCGACCACCGGCCGCAGCGCTGCGAAGATTGCGGGGCCGAGCTCGGGGACGGCTCGCCGAGCGAGTTCTCGGCCCGCCAGGCGATCGAGCTGCTCGAGGTCCGCCCGGTGGTCACCGAGCACCGCTCCCACGCCTGCCGCTGCTCGTGCGGCCACGTCACCCGGGCGCCGTTCCCCGACGAGGCGCGGGTGGGAATGTCAACCTGGTGTACGAACCCTGCAGTGCGGACCAGGACCCATGGCCGGGCCCCAGGACCGCACCGACATCGCCTACGACGGGGGCCGGCCCTCCTCGGTCACCCTGGCCGCCCCCGCCGAGGGGGCGCCCCGGCCCGCCCACCACTACGAGCACCCCTCGCCCACCGAGGCCCGGGTGCAGGTGGCGGGGGTCACCTCGGCCCCCGGTTGGGCCCGGCGGGTGACCATGGACACCTTCGGGCGGGCCCTGTCGGGCACCGACGCCACCGGGCACAGCACCTCCTACACCTGGGGCAGCGGGGACCGCCTGGCCCTGAGCACCGACGCCGCCGGGCGGGTGACGGCCATGCACTACGACCACGCCGGGCGGCCCTCGGCCACCTTCGGCCCCGCCCCCTCGTCGTGCTTCACCGGCCCGTCGCCCAACGGCTCGTGCCCCCCTGTTGCCCGACGTTCAGGTTGAGGACAGCGGCGACACTCTCGTCCGGGACGGTTGATGCTCAAGGTGTCGCCGCGGGTCCTGGCGTTGTCGCCGCCGGTGCTCAGGTTGTCGGTAGTTCGGCGACGTCGATGGTCGTGCGATAAGGGGCGTAGCCCGTCCCGGTCGAGACGGCCCAGCACGTCGACCACCGCATGGATGGCAGTCATCCCGTTGGTGTGGTCCCAAGCGGGCAGCTCGAGGACGATGGTCACCCGCTGGGTCGATCGCGGCTAGCGTCGCTGGTGCGTGCTTGTTTGGTGCATGGGGAGCTCTGAACGATGTCGACTTCACTGGACCATCCGTACTCACGTTTCGATGAGGGACAATGTCAGCAAGTGAGTTCCGCCTTCTGGTGCTTAGTGTTGTCGGCGGTGTTGTCTTGGTTTCAGCTGCTACGGCAGGGGTTGCTCGTCAGCACCCCCTCCCCGCAGTTGTTGTGACTGGCCTCCTGGGAGTAGGTTGCTTGATCACCTCAGGACGAGGGATGATAAAGAATGCAGACAGCATTCTAAAACTGACGAACTTCGGGAAGAAGATCTATCTGTTTGGCCTTGCTGTTGGACTGATAGCTGGCGGCCTCTACGCCATGTGGGCCGGATTCCATACCCCAATCGATCCCGTCCCTGTCCTTGGAGGTGCCTTGATGTTGTTCGGTGGCTTCACCATGTTCATCGTTTGGGTCTACGCAGCATAGTTGACCAAGTCTTGATCCCCCTTTCTTTGTAGTGTTAGCGGCGATAGCCGGTTTCGGCGATCTCACGCCACGACCGTCCTAGGTTCTTTGTCGACGAGATGAAGTCAGGGCCGTTTGCGCATTGCGCCACGAGCACCGCTTCCGCGCGGACGACGGCGGCGCGGTAATTTTCGACAGGGCTGACTACTCGATGCCCCTCGGGCTGACTGGCCGGCTCGCCGGCCGATCAGCCCGAGCTGACTGGTACACGAGGCGACGCCTTCGTCCGCATCCCAATGGTGCGGGTGGACGGGCAATGGCAACCATGCCCGAGGAACAGTGCGTTTGGTGAGATGACGGACCGATAGCCCAAGGGCCCGACGCATGGGAGCGTTTGGCCAGAACCAGAGTGTCGTCCTGACGGGGCTCTGGGAGGTCAGGTGGCCTGGGGCGCCAAGCACCTGGAACCTCCCGGCGGTGGCCGCCAATAACCGGGAACGGGCGGGGGGCGGGCTCGGCTCGGGGCTAGGGCCAGAGGGGCTCGGACTGCCAGCCGCCGGCCGAGAGCCGGTGGCGCACCCGGTCGTGGAGGCGGTCGGGCCGGCCCTGCCAGAGCTCGACCTCCTCGGGCACCAACCGGTAGCCGCCCCAGTAATGGGGGCGGGGCACCTCGGTGCCCTCAAACCGGGCCGTGACCTCGGCCAGGCGGGCTTCGAGCTCAGAGCGGTCGCCGAGCACCTGGCTCTGGTGGGAGGTCCAGGCGCCGAGTTGGTGGCCGCGCGGGCGGCGGGCGAAGTAGGCGTCGGACTCGGCCGCGCTGACAGCCTCGACCCGGCCCTCGGCCCTCACCTGGCGCTCGAGCTCGGCCCAGTGCAGCACCAGGGCGGCCCGGGGGTTGGCGGCCAGCTCTCGGCCCTTGCGACTGCGGGTGTCGGTGTAGAAGACGAAGCCCCGCTCGTCGAGGCCCCGCAGGATCACGGCCCGAGCCGACGGGCGCCCGTCGGGGGTGGCGGTGGCCACCACGGCCGTGTCCCAGGCCAGCAGCCCGGCGTCGCGGGCCTCGGCCAGCCACCCCCCCACCTGGCCGAGGGGGTTCACGGGCACGCTCCGCCGATGGTGATGGTCGACCCGGGCTCCACCCCGAGGGGGGCCAAGCCTCCCTGGGCCACCTCCAGGGCGTAGCGGTAGGGCCCGGTGGGCGGGTAGAGCGGGCAGTCGCCGCCACCCAGGCAGGGCTCCATGTCGGCCGTCGACACCAGACGCCCGGACGCGTCGAACCAGGCGATCGACAGAGGCAGCGGGGTGTCCTTCATCCAGAAGGCGCCCCGGGTGTCGGACTCGAACACGAACAACATGCCGTCGTAGCCCGACAGGCTCGTCTGGTTCATCAGGCCCCGGCTGCGCTGGGCGGCCGTCTCGGCCAGGAGGGCACAGCGCAGGGCCATCGAGCCCGAGACCCGGTAGGCGACCTCGCCGAAGCCGGCCACCGGCGTGCGGCTCGCGGGCGCGAGCGACCCCCCGCCGGCTCCCGGGCCGGTGGACGGGGCAGCGGTGGGTGGGGCCAGGGGCGCGACAGGCCCGGCCTCGCGGTCACCACCCCAGCGGCAGCCAGTGGTCAAGACGGCCAGCATGACCAGCACCAGCACCGCGGCTACCGACCTCGTGACCCGGTCGGCTCGGGCGCGGGGCCGCCGGGGATGGGTGAGGGGCACGCCGACAAGTATGTCGCCGCCGGTACGCTGCCCCGGTGGCTGCTGACCTGGTGACCCGGTCCGCCCGGGTGCGGGCAAGGATGCAGGAGCTGGGCGTCGACGCCCTGCTGCTCTCGCTGGGGGCCGACCTGCCGTGGCTGACGGGCTACGAGGCCATGCCCCTCGAGCGCTTGACCATGCTCGTCTTCCCGGCCGACGGGGACGCCACCCTGGTCGTGCCCCGGCTGGAAGCGCCCCGGGTCGATCCCCGGCCCGACGTGTTCGCCGTCAGGCCGTGGGACGAGACCGAGGACCCGGTGGCCGTGGTGTCGGCCCTGGTGGGCGGACGGTTGCGCCTGGCCGTGTCAGACCGGGCATGGGCCACGTTCCTGATCGGCCTCCAGGAGGCCTTGCCATCCCGTTCCTGGCAGCGGGCGTCGGTGGTCACTGGCCCGCTGCGGGCCGTCAAGGACGACGACGAGGTAGCCGCCTTGGGGCGGGCCGCCCAGGCGGCCGACCGGGTGGCGGCCCAGCTCCTGGCCGGGGATATCGCGCTGGTGGGGCGCACCGAGGCGGCCGTGTCGCGCGAGATCGGCGAGCGCCTGCTGTCCGAGGGCCACCAGCGGGTCAACTTCGCCATCGTGGCGTCGGGGCCCAACGGGGCCAGCCCTCACCACGAGGCGGGTCACCGGGTCATCGGGCCCGGCGAGGCCGTGGTCTGCGACTTCGGGGGCACCCTCGACGGTTACTGCTCGGACATGACCCGCACGGTGTTCACCGGCCCGCCCCCGCCCGAGCTGGCCGAGGTCTACGAGGTCGTCCGCCGCGCCCAGGCCCTCGGCGTCGGAGCGGCCACCGCCGGCACCCCCTGCCAGGACGTCGACCGGGCGGCGCGCGACCACATCGAGCAAGCCGGCTACGGCGCCTACTTCGTGCACCGCACGGGCCA
Source organism: Actinomycetota bacterium (assembly GCA_040754375.1). Lineage (NCBI taxonomy): Bacteria > Bacillati > Actinomycetota > Actinomycetota bacterium. The sequence continues at coordinate 30,566 of JBFMCT010000032.1, read as the reverse complement.
CGGCATCGGCATGGAGGAGCACGAGGACCCTTACCTGGTGGCCGGCAACCGCACCCCCCTGGAGCCCGGGCACGCCTTCTCGGTGGAGCCCGGCATCTACCTGCCGGGCCGCGCGGGCGTGCGCATCGAGGACATCGTCGTGGCCGGGGCCGACACGCCTGTCCCGCTCAACCAGGCCGATCACTCCCTGACCGTCGTGGAGGCCTGAGGTGGACCTCGGCATCGCCGGGCGGGTGGCCCTGGTCACGGCCGCGTCCAAGGGGCTGGGACGGGCGTGCGCCCTGGCCCTGGCCCGCGAAGGGGCCAAGGTCACCATCTGCGCCCGGGGCGAGGAGGCGCTGGGCCAAGCCGAACGGGAGCTGGCGGCGCTGACCGACGTGCTGGCCGTGGTAGCCGACGTGACCGAGCCGTCGGTACCGGCCACTTTGGTGGCCCGGACCGTCGAGCACTTCGGGCGCCTCGACATCCTGGTGGCCAACGCCGGCGGGCCCCCGGCCGGGCGGTCGCTCGATCTCGACGACCAGGCCCTGACGGCCGCCCTGGAGGCCAACCTGCTGACGTCGGTCCGCCTCGTGCGCGAGGCCGTCCCCCACATGCGGGCCGGCGGGTGGGGGCGGGTCTGCCTCATCACGTCCGACTCGATAAAGAAGCCGATCCCCACCCTGGCCCTGTCCAACACGGCCCGCACCGGCCTGTGGGCGTGGGCCAAGACAGCCGCCTCCGAACTGGCCGAGCACGGCATCACCCTCAACACCGCCTGCCCGGGCCTGCACGCCACCGACCGCATCCGCCAACTCGACCTGGCCAAGCCGGGTGAGCCCATCGGCGACCCCGCCGACTTCGGCCGGGTGGTCGCCTTCCTGTGCTCGGAGCCGGCCCGCTACGTCAACGGGGCCGCCCTGCTGGTCGACGGCGGCAAGTACCCCGGCCTGTTCTGACCCTTCGCCGGTCAGGCCGCTGTCACTAGAGGCCGGCCCTCAGAAGGTCCGTTCAATGGTGAGCGGGGCCTGGTCAGGCCGCTACCGGAGGCTCCCCGTCGTCGTCGACGTCGGCTTGTGCCTCGTCGGCCTCGGCGGCCTTCCGCGGGGCGGGCCGGGGCCGGTGCGAGGGGTGCTCGCTCTGCGGGTGGCCCTGGCGCTGGCTGAACGACCAGGCGGCCGCCATGAGCTCGAGGTGGGACAGGTCCTTGCGGAAGCGCCTCACCTGGTGCGCCCGCACCAGCCACGGACGGGACCAGAACAGGGCGGCCAGAAAGGCGATGGCGCCGGGGAGGGCGATTGCTGCTGCGTACGAGTTCATCGGTACGCCTTTCCTGGCCGTCCTGCTTGCTCGGGGTTGTCGGCCGGGGGGGCTCGGACCTTTAGGGCCGCCGGCCGACCCGCCACTCCTTCCCCGCGCCCGGCCCGCCCTAACCTGGCCGGCGGCCGTGCGACACTGCTCGGGTGATCCGCCTCGACGCCGCCACCGTGCTGTTGCAGTGGGCCGTCGGCGGCCTGTTCTTCCTGTGGGTGACCAGCAGGCGCCGCCAGGTCGGCATCGGCTACGGGTGGCTGCTGCGGGGCGTGTACGGGACCATGGCCGTGCTCTCGGTGGTCGCCGGTCGCCTGTTGGAACCGTCGGCCGGGCGCGACGTGTTGGCCCTGGGCGTCGCCGCCGCCGCCCTGGCCGCGCTGGCCGTGTCGGTGGCCCGCCGCAAGGCCGGGGTCGCGGGCGAACGCGAGCGCCGGAGACGGAGGTCGGCCCGCGTCGAGGAGATGGTCGGTGAGCGCAAGCCGCGGCCGGGAGGGGCCGGGGGTGGGAGGCCGGGCTCGGACCGCCCCGAGTTCCCGCCGGGGCTCGACCTGCTGGCCCCGGTGGTGGGCCTGGTCGCTCTGGTCGTCGCCGGCCTCGACGCCGGTGGCCCGGCGGCCCTGGCCGTGGCCCGCACGGTGGTCGGCGCCGCCTTCTTGGGGGCCGTGTCCGACGCCATGCTGCTGGGCCACTGGTACCTCGTCCAGCCGGGCCTGGGCCGCGAGCCCCTGCTCGACCTCGTGCGCTGGCTGGCCGTGGTGTGGCCCCTGGAGGTGGCCGCCCTGCTGTGGCCCACCGGGATGGCCTCGGTCTTCACCGGCGCGGTGGACGACGGCTGGAACGGAACCCTCGGGTGGTTCTGGCTGGCGTGTGCCGTCTCCACCCTGGTGCTGTGCGTGGTGACCCGGGCCGCCCTCAGGGAACGGTCTTACTCGGCCGTGATGGCCGCCACCGGCCTGCTCTACCTGGCCATCCTCACCGCCTTCGGCACCGACCTCGTGGCCCGGGCCGTCCTGGCCGGCTGACGGCGTTGTCGGCGCTGGAGGCCCTGGCCGTGGTGCTGGCCGGCTTGGCCGCCGGCACCGTCAACACCATCGTCGGGTCGGGCTCGCTGATCACCTTCCCCACGCTGCTGGCCGTGGGTTACAGCCCGGTGGTGGCCAACGTGACCAACACCCTGGGCCTGGTGACGGGCTCGGTCAGCGGAACAGTGGGCTACCGCCGGGAGTTGGAGGGCCAGGGCCGGCGGGCGCGGCTGCTGGGCGTCTACGCGGTGGCCGGCGGGCTGACGGGCGGGCTACTGCTGCTGGCCCTTCCCGGCAAGGTGTTCGAGGCCGTCGTGCCCGTGCTGATCCTGGTGGCCTGCGCCCTGGTCGCCCTCCAGCCCCGGCTGGCCCGCCGGGCCGCCCGGGGCCGGGCCGGGCGGGTGGGCCGGTCCCGCGAGCACGGCCTGGTGCTGCCTCTCGGGGTCTTTGCCACCGGGATCTACGGGGGCTACTTCGGGGCCGCCCAGGGGGTGATCCTCATCGCCCTGCTCGGCATCAGCCTGCAGGACACCCTCCAGCGCCTCAACGCCCTCAAGAACCTGCTGGCCGCCCTGGTCAACGGGGTGGCGGCCGTGCTGTTCGTGTTCGCGGCCGACATCGCCTGGGGTGGGGCCGCCCTGCTGGCCGTAGGTGCCGTCGTCGGCGGCCAGGTCGGGGCCAAGGTGGGCCGGCGCATCCCCCCGCTGGCGCTGCGGGCGGTGATCATCGTGGTGGGGACGGCCGTGGCCCTGCGGTTGCTCCTGACCTGAGGACGACGGGTCAGGCTCCCGGGACCGGGCCGATGTGGGCGTTGCCCTCGCTGTCGACCGACCAGCCGGGGTTGTGGGCGATCTCCCACACCGTCCCGTCGGGCGCCTCGACGTAGGCGTGGTAGCCGCCCCACACGGCCCGCTGGGGAGGCTTGCGCACCGTGGCCCCGGCCTCGACCAGCGCGGCCGTGACCTCGTCGACCCCGGTTTCGTCGTCGCACAGGTGGCCGAGGTCGAACGGGGGCGGTTGGCCCGAGCCGATGTCGGCCGCCAGGTCGTCCCGCCCGAACAGGCCCACCATGCGCCCGGGGCCGGCCCTCAGGAACGTGACCTCGCCCGGGACCACGAGCGCCGGCTCCCACCCCAGACGGTCGACGTAGAAGGCGTGGGCGGCGGCCAGGTCGGGCACGGCCAGGGTGACGACGTCGATGCGCAGGTCCATGGCCCCCAGCCTGTCACGGCCCCCTCAGGCGCCCAGTTCCTCGGACAGGGTGAGCCAGCGCTCCTCGGCCTCGGCCACGGCCGCCTCGGCGGCCGCCAGCTCCCCGGCCAGGCGGGCCAGCACGGAGTGGTCCCCCGGGGCCGCCAGCGCGGCCGCCAGGCGGTCTCGGTGCACCGTGCGGTCGGCCATGTCCCGCTCGGCCTGGGCGATCAGCCGCCGCAGGGTGGACGGCGTGCGGGCCCGCCCCTTGTCCGGCGCGGGCGCGGCCGGCGGCCGCCCCGGCCCCGAGGGCGACGAGGCGTGGGGCTGAGCCGGCGGCGGGGCGTGGGGCGGCGGCGGGGGCGGGGGCGAGGCCCGAGACCCGGGCCGGGCCTGTGTCGAGGAACGGGCCTGTGTCGAGGAACGGGCCGAGGGCCGGGCCGTCGGCAGCGGTTGGCGGCGGGCGTCGAGCCAACCGGCGAACCCGCCCGGGGGTTCGGTGGCGTGGCCCTGGCCGTCGAGCACGAGCACGTCCTCGGCCGTGCGCTCGAGGTGGGCCCGGTCGTGGCTGACCAGGACGACCGTGCCCGGCCAGTCTTCGAGGTAGTCCTCCAGGGCGCGCAGGGTGTCGAGGTCGAGGTCGTTGGTGGGCTCGTCGAGCAGAAGGACGTTGGGCAGCCGGGCCAGCACCAGCAGGAGCTGGAGGCGGCGCTGCTCCCCCCCGGACAGGGTGCCGATCGTGGCCCACTGGGCATCGTCGTCGAACCAGAACCGCTCCATGAGCTGGAGCTGCTCCCACGACGGCTGGTCGCCCCGGCCGGCCACCGCGTCGCGCACCCTCAGGACGGGGTCGAGGGTGGTCCCCAGCTGGTCGTAGTAGCCCGTGCGCACCGTGGGACCGACCTCGAGGCGGCCCTCGGCCGGGGCCAGGCGACCGGCCAGGACCTCCAGCAGCGTCGACTTGCCCGCCCCGTTGGGCCCTACGACCGCCAGCCTCTCCCCCGGCCCGAGGTCGAGCTCGAGGTCGCGGAACAGCCACGGCCCGTCCCCGAAGCGGTGGCCCACCTCGTGCAGGGCCAGCACCTTGTCCCCCAGCCGGGGGGTGGCCGAGCCCCGCCGGGCCGAGGCCAGGTCGAGCGCACCGGGCCGGTCGGGGGCGGGAGCCCGGCCCTCGACCACGGCGGTGGCCGATGCGATGCGGGCCTTGGGCTTGCGGGTCCGGGCGGGCGCGCCCCGGCGCAGCCAGGCCAGCTCGCTGCGGGCCAGGTTGCGCCGCACGGCTTCGGCCGTCGCTTCCCGGTCGGCCCGCTCGGCACGAGCCGCCAAGTAGGCCTCGTAGCCCCCTTCGTGGACGTAGCCCCGGCCCCGGTCGAGCTCGATCGCCCGGGTCGTCACCCGGTCGAGCACGTGGCGGTCGTGAGTCACCAGGACGAGGCCGCCGGCGAACGAGGCCAGGCGGTCCTCCAGCCAGGCGATGGCGTCGACGTCGAGGTGGTTGGTGGGCTCGTCGAGCACGAGCAGGTCGACGTCGGCCACCAGCACCCGGGCCAGCGCCACCCGCTTGGCCTGGCCCCCCGACAAGGTGGCGATGTCGGCGCCCACCAGCGGGCCCATGCCCAGGCGGTCCAATATGGCCTCGGCCTCCCAGCTCCGGGCCCCGCCCGCCTTCGTTACCGCCTCGAGGACCGTTCCCGGCGCCAAGGCGGGGCGCTGGTCGAGGAACCCCACCCGTACGCCTCGGCCCCGGCGCACCACGCCTTCTTCGGGTTCAGCCTCTCCTGCTATGACCCGTAGCAGGGTCGACTTGCCGCTGCCGTTGCGGCCCATCACCCCCAGGCGGTCGCCGGCCCGCATGGTCAGAGACAGGCCCTCGAACAGGGGGCGGTCGGGGCGGCGCACGGCCACGCCCGCCAGGTCGGCCAGTATCACCGCCGCCGCCTGCGGGCCGGCGGGCGGTTGGGCCGGCCACGCCCATTACCCGTCCCGCCGCCCGGGCGGGGCGGACGGGGCGGGCGGTGGGGCGCGGCTGACGGGTCTTCGGGCCAGTGGTGCTTGGGGTAGCGGCCGGCCAGGTCGCGGCGGACGGCGGCGTAGCTACCGGCCCAGAAGCCGGGCAGGTCAGAGGTGAGCTGCACGGGGCGGGCTGCGGGCGACAGGAGCTCGACGAGAACGGCCACCCGGCCCCCGGCCACCGTGGGGTGCTCTGTGGTGCCGAAGAAGTCCTGGACGCGACCGGAGACCTTGGGCCTCTCGCCCCGGTAGTCGACAGCCAGCGAACGGCCCGAGGCCACCGTGACGTTGGCCGGGGCCAGCTCGTCGAGGCGGCCGGCTACCGACAGGGGCACCCGGCCCCTCAGCACCCGGGCCACGTCGACCGACTTGAGCCGGCCCGTGCGCAGGGCCGGCGGCAGCCAGTGCTCCACCCCGGTGGCCAGGGCGCCGTCGGAGACGTCGGGCCAGGGCTCGCCGAAGGTCGCCCGCAGGAACGACAGCCGGGCCTGGAGAGCGCGGGCCCCGTCGGACCATGCCAGCACCCCCACGCCCCGGGCACGGACCTCGGCTACCAGGGCGGCCACCGTCTCGGGCCCGGGGCCGGCCGGCCCGGCCGACGAGGAGAGCACGAGCCCGTCGAGCCGCCGGGTGACGGTCCGCCGTACCTCACCCCGCTGGCCGTCGAAGTGGAGGTCGACAGAGGTCTCGGGGGCCGCCCCGGCTGCCCCATCGAGGTCGGCGGCGTCGAGGGCGGCCGCCATCCGCACCCGGCTGTCACGCCGGTCGGCGTCCAGCTCGGCCACCACCAGGAAAGCCTCGTCGGCCAGCGGGTCGCCCTTGGGCACCCACGCGCCCGTCCCGTTGCGGAGCCGGAAGCGGGCGCCGCCCCGGGCCTGGGCGATGCGGTCGGGATAAGCCAGGGCCAGCGCCCGCCCGCACTCCCCCGGAGCCGGCCCGTGCCCATTCCCCGGGCCGGGGCCAGGTCCGGGACCGGGGCCGGGGCCGGGGCCCGGGCCGGGGCCCGCGCCGGGGCCGGGGCTGTAACCACCGGTCGCCGCGGGGCGGCCGCGGGCGGCGCCGGGGGCCACGCCCGCTCGGCCGGCGATCTCGGCCGCCCGGCGCCGGGCCGAGGCCAGCGCGGCCCGGTCGGCCAGCGGGTGCCGGGCCCGGTCGTCGGCGATGAGCCGGGCCCGCACCTCGGCGTCGACGGGGATCTCGTCGGGTGTGCCCCGCAGCACGTCGCGGTCCTCGAGCAGGGCGGCCAGCACGCACGCCACCGGGCCCAGGCCACGGTCGACCGAGCCCGTGACCATGCGGGCCAGGCGAGGATGGAGGGGGAGCTCGGCCATGGCCCGGCCCTCGCCGGTGGGCCGCCCGTCGCCGTCCACCGCTCCCAGCGAGCGCAGCAGGGCCTGGGCCTCGTCCAGCGCCCGCTCGGGCGGCGGGTCGAGCCACCGGAGGTCGGCCGCCGACTTGCCCCAGATGGCCAGATCGAGGGCAAAGCCGGCCAGGTCGACCAGTTCGATCTCGGGGGTGGCGAACGGCCGGCGGGCGGCGTGCTCCATCTTCGACCACAGCCGGTAGGCGGTCCCCGGCTCGGTGCGGCCCGCCCGGCCTGCCCGCTGGTCGGCCGACGCCCGCGAGGCGGTCACCGTCTGAAGCCGACTGAGCCCGGTGCGGGCGTCGTAGCGGGGGATGCGGGCCTGGCCGGCGTCGACCACGACCCGTACCCCCTCGACCGTGAGGCTGGTCTCGGCGATGTCGGTGGACAGCACGACCCGGCGCCGCCCCGGGACGGACGCTTCCAGGGCCCGGTCCTGCTCGGCCACCGGCAGCGCCCCGAAGAGGGCCAGCACGTCCACGCGGTCACCCACGCCCGCCAGCAGGGATTGGACGCGGCGGATGTCGCCGGCCCCGGGCAGGAACACCAGCATGTCGCCCTCGGTCTCGCGCAGCGCCCGCTCGACGGCGGCGGCGGCCGACTCAGCCAGGCGCTGGCGGGGACGCGGTGGGGCCCAGCGCACCTCGACGGGGTACTGGCGTCCCTCGCTGCTGACCACCGGCGCACCGCCCAGCAGGTCGGCCACGCGGGCGGTGTCGAGGGTGGCCGACATGGCCAGCAGGCGGAGGTCGGGCCGGCACCGGGCGCGGGTGTCGAGGGTCAGCGCCATGGCCAGGTCGGTCTGGAGGTTGCGCTCGTGGACCTCGTCGAACACGACCAGGGCGACGCCCGGCAGCGAGGGCGCCCGCTGGAGCCGGCGGGTGAGCACGCCCTCGGTCACGACCTCGACGCGCGTGGCCGCGCTGACCCGGCGTTCGTCGCGGGTCGTGTAGCCGACGGTGGCCCCCACCGGTTCGCCGAGCAGCGACGCCATCCGCCGGGCCGCGGCCCGGGTGGCCAGGCGGCGAGGCTCGAGCACGACCACCCGGCCGAGCAGCCACGGTTCGTCGAGCAGCCGGAGGGGGACCACGGTCGTCTTGCCGGCCCCGGGCGGGGCCTGCACGACGGCCGCCCCGGCGGTGGCCAGCGCGCCCTGCACGGCGGGGACCGAAGCCTCGACCGGCAGCCCGGTCGGCGCCGGGCCCGTCAACGGATCCGCACCAGCCGCAGCACGTCCGAGGCGGGGTCGGGGTCGAGGGGCGAACCCACCAGCACGGCCACCACGTCGTTGGTGTGGACTATGCCCCGTTCGACGGCCGCTTGGATGGCGAACCAGACGATGTCGTCGGTGGACTCCTGGCGGTCGACCAGCAGGGGCGTTATGCCCCAGGCCACCGAGAGCTGGCGGGCCGTGCGCGACGAGGGCGTCGCCCCCAAGATGGGCATCGTCGGACGGAACCGGGAGATGGCCCGGGCCGTGGCCCCACTGTTGGTGCAGGCGATGATGGCGGCGGCGGCCACGTCGGTGGCCGCCCGCCAGGCGGCGGCCGACAGCGAAGCGGTGATCCTCGTCGGCGCGGGGGCGCCCTTGGTCTCGGCCACCTGTTGGGCCCCCAGGTTGGAGCCCCAGCGTAGGTAGTCGAACTCCCTCTCGGCCCGCAGGGCGATCGACGCCATGGCCATCACGGCGGCCACCGGGTCGTGGCCGATGGCCGTCTCCCCCGACAGCATGAGCGCGCTGGAGCCGTCGAACACGGCGTTGGCGACGTCGCTCACCTCGGCCCGGGTGGGGGTGGGGGCCGACACCATCGACTCCAGCATCTGGGTGGCAGTGATGACCGGTTTGCCGTAGGCCACCCCCATGCGGATGATGTGCTTCTGGTGGTGGGGCACGTCCTCGAGGGCGCAGCGGATGCCGAGGTCGCCGCGGGCCACCATCACGCCGTCGGAGGCGGCGATCACCTCCTCGGCGGCGTCGACCGCCTCCTGGGTCTCGATCTTGGCCACCAGCATGGGGGCGTCGGGACCGGCCGCCAGCCGAACCCGCTCCACGTCGGCCGGTCCGCGCACGAACGAGATGGCCACCGCGTCGACCCCGGCCTTGCACACGATCTCCAGCAGGCGCAGGTCGTCGGGAGTGGGCGTTCGGACCGCGAACCGGCTGGCCGGCAAGGCCACCCCCGGCCGGCCCATGACCCGGCCCCCCGTCACGATGCGGGCCACGGCCACGTCGGCTTCGACGGTCTCCACGGCCAGGCGGATCCCGCCGTCACCCAGGGCAACCGTGTCGCCCGGGCGCAACTGGTCGAGCAGGTCAGCCATGTCCACCGCGATCCGGCGCCAGTCACTGCCGGTGGCTCCGGGGCCGGCGGCCACCAGCTCGGTGGTCTCCCCCTCGTTCAGGTAGACGCCCGACTCCCGGAAGCTGGCCGCCCTGACCTTCGGGCCCGGCAGGTCGGCGAGTATGCCGACCGTCGCGCCGGCGGTCTCGGCCGCCTGGCGGATGCGAGCTATACGCCCCAGGGTCTCCTCAACCGGCCCGTGGGCCAGGGAGAGCCGCGCCATGTTCATGCCCGCGGCCATCAGCCGGTCGAGCGTGGCCGGGTCGTCCGACGCCGGCCCGATGGTGGCGACGATCTTCGTACGTCTTTCCATTCCCCGTATTCTGCGGCCTGGGGGCCACCCGTCCGGCACGCGACCGGTCCAGGCCCCAGAACGTGACCGTGACGACCCAAGCGTGGAAGGCCGCAGCAGGCAGGACCTCGGCCACCGCCGCCACCCCCATGGCCGACAGGTAAAACCCGGCGGCACAGGCCGCCACCTCCGCCCAGAACAGCCGGTAGCCGGCTCTCCGCCGCCGGCCCCGGGGCAAGGCGGCCGCGAACCGCCACATGAGCAGCGGGAGCGACGCGCCGAGCACCAGGGCGCTGACCGTGTGCACGCGGTGAGCGACCGTGTCTCCCCCCACCGGCACGAAAGCAGCCACCAACTGGCCGGCCAGGCCCACCAGCATGGCCACCGAGAACCCCCAGGACACGTCGAACCGGGCCCGGACGTGGCCGTGGAAGGCCACGAGCAACAGGGCCGTGGCCGCCATGCCCGCCGTGAACAGCAAGGCCGACCCCGGTTCGGTGCCCACGTAGCTGAGGGGCAGGTCGCCGAACAGGTCGAACCCGCTGGCGGCGGTGGCGGCCAGCAGTGTCGTCCAGATGACGCCCACCCCGGCCAACCCGGTGTAAGGCAGGGCTCGGCGCATCACCTGTGTTCGGTGCCGACGCCCCCGCCGTACTGCGCCGGCCCTACCGGGCCCGGCCTTGCCGGGCCCGACGGGCGGCCCGGGCCAGGCCATCGAGGATCAGGTCGAGGCCGAACTCGAACTCGGCCGCATAGTCGTAGCCCGGCTGGAGCACGTGTTCGACGGTCAGCTCGGTGAGGTGGGGGTAGGCGCCGCTGCCCATGGCGCCGAGGATCACCGTGGCGACCTCGCCCGCCTCCTCGGCGGTGTCGAATGGCAGGCTCGCCTCCTGGAGGGCGAACCCGTAGATGTAACTGTCGACCAGCGAGAAGGCGTGGGCGGCCATCTCCACCGAGAAGCCACCCCCGCGCAGGCAACCGATGACCGCGTCGTGGTGGCGGAGGGTGGCCGGGCCGGGCGCGGCTCGTGACTCCATTAGGCCGATGGCCCAGCGGTGGCGGCCTAGCGCGTGGCGGACCGAAATGGCCCGCTGGCGCATGGCCGACGACCAGTCCTCCCCGGCCTTGGGCAGGTCGATCTCACCGAAGACCAGGTCGACCATACCGTCGAGCAGCTCGTCCTTGTTGGCCACGTGGTTGTACAACGACATGGCCTCGACGCCAAGGGCGTCGCCCAGCTTCCGCATGCTCAGCGAGGCGATGCCGTGCTCGTCCGCGAACGCCGCCGCCTCGCTTAGGACGCGCTCGCGGGTTAGGGGCGCTCTCATCCGTGCCGGCCTCGTCGGGCCAACCATCCTGCTGCCTCCCTGTCGCCACTGGTTGCCGGGTTGACAACCTTACGATGTAAGGTACACTACTTACGACGTAAGCCTTCAGCGACCCGAGGAGTTACCATGACACGAGCAGCCACCACCGATGACGCAGCGACGAGCGGGCACACGGCGACGATGAGGGCCGTCGTACAGGACGAATACGGCAGCGCACCGGAGCAGGTGCTGCGCCTGGCCGAGGTCCAACGGCCGGCGGGCGGTGACGGCGACGTGCTCGTTCGGGTTAGGGCGGCCAGCGTCGACCGGGGCACCTGGCACATCATGTCCGGTCTCCCCTACCCGGTCCGCGTGGCCGGTTTCGGGGTACGCCGGCCGAAGTACCTCAACCCGGGCCGCAGCATGGCCGGCACGGTCGAGTCGGTCGGTGCGGGAGTGACTGGGTTCCGACCGGGCGACGATGTCTACGGAACCACCAACGGCACCTTCGCCGAGTACGCCGTGGCCCAACCGGCGCGTTTGGCCCTCAAGCCGTCCAACCTCACGTTCGAGCAGGCGGCGGCCGTGCCCGTGTCCGGCCTTGCCGCCCTGCAGGCGGTTCGCGACCGTGCCGCTGTCCGGGCCGGCGAGAAGGTGCTGGTCATCGGGGCATCCGGGGGCGTGGGTAGCTTCGCCGTGCAGATCGCCAAGTCCCTGGGTGCCGAGGTCACGGGCGTGTGCAGCACGGCCAAGGTCGACCTGGTCCGTTCCCTCGGGGCGGATCACGTGATCGACTACGTCCTAGGCGGCGACATCGGAGGAGACGGGTCCCGCTACGACGCCATCGTGGACATCGGCGGCAACCGCCGGTTGTCCGAGCTCCGCCAGCTGCTCACCCCCCGCGGCCGGCTCGTGATCACCGGCGGCGAGACCACTGGGCGGCTGCTCGGCGGGTCCGGCCGCCAGGTCCGGGCTGTGCTCCTGTCCCCGTTCTTCAGCCAGACGCTGGGTACCTTCATCTCCTCGGAGAACGCCGCCGATCTCGACGCTCTCCGGGAGCTGATCGAGACCGGGACTGTGACGCCGGCCGTCGATCGGGTCTACCCCCTGGACGAGGCCGCCGCCGCCGTCCGCCTGCTCCTCGACGGTCAGGTGCGAGGCAAGGTCGTCATCGTCTTGTAGGGGTGGCCTCGCCCGTCGCCCTGACCGTGACGATGCAGCGGCACGCCGATGGCGATGGTCAGGCCCCGAGCGTCAGGGTGCGGGTGATGCGGACGGCTTCGAGCAGGCGGCGGTCGTGGGTGACCAGCACGAGGGTGCCGTCGTAGCTGTCGAGGGCGGCTTCGAGCTGCTCGATGGCGGGCAGGTCGAGGTGGTTGGTGGGCTCGTCGAGGACCAGGCAGTTGACGCCCCGGGCCATGAGGACGGCCAAGGTGGCCCGGGTGCGCTCGCCGGGGGTGAGCGAGGACGCGGGCCGGACCACGTGGCCAGCCCCCAGGCCGAACTTGGCCAGCAGGGAGCGGGCCTCGGACTGGGCGTCGACCCCCGCCTCGGCCATGAAGGCAGCCAGCAGGGTGTCGCCGCTCGCCAGCCGGCCCCGGGCCTGGTCGACCTCGCCGACCACCACGCTGGGCCCGGCCCACCGCTCGCCCGCTGTCAGCGGCAGCCGGCCCAGGAGCGCGCCCAGCAGCGTCGACTTGCCGCTGCCGTTGGGCCCGAGGACAGCCAGGCGGTCCCCCCACCGCAGCTCCAGCTCGACGGGACCGAGGCGGAAGTCACCCCGCTCCACCACCGCCCCCACCAGGCGGGCCACCACGTCGCCGCTGCGGGGGGCCGAGGCCACCGTGAACCGCAGGTCCCACCCCTCCCACGGCTTGTCGACCGAACCCAGCCGCTCGATGGCCTTCTCGGTGATCCTCACCTTGGCCGCCTGCTTCTCGGTGCGGTTGACGGAGAAACCCCGCTGGGCCTTGTCGTTGTCCTTGGGGTTCTTCTTGACGGCCCGCACGCCCTGCACCGCCCACTGGCGCTGCTCGCGCGCCCGCTCCTGCAGTTCCCGTTTCCGGGCCCGGTGCTCGCCGTAGGCCTCCTCGGCGTGGCGGCGGGCGGTGGCCCGCTCGTCGAGGTAGGCCGTCCACCCGCCCGCGAAGTACGAGCCCGTGTGCTCGTTCTCGTCGATCTCCATCACGGCCGTGATGGTGCGCTCCAAGAAGGCCCGGTCGTGGGACACGATCACCGCGCCCGCGCCGAGACCGGCCAGGAAGCCTTCGAGCCGTTCGAGACCGTCGAAGTCGAGGTCGTTGGTCGGTTCGTCGAGAAGGAACAAGTCGAAGCGGGCCAGCAGCACACCCGCCATCGAGGCCCGGGCCGCCTGGCCGCCTGACAGCGTGGCCATGTCCTGGTCGAGAAGGCCCGGGGCCAGGCCCAGGCTGGCCCACAGGGGGCCGATGCGGCTGTCGAGGTCGGCCCCGCCCAGGGCCATCCACCGTTCGAGAGCGGCCGTGTAGCGGTCCTCGGCCCCGGCCGTTCCCGCGGCCAGGTCGGCCGTGGCCAGGTCGAGGTCGTGGCCCGCGCCGGTCGCCCCGGTACGGCGGGCCAGGAAGTCCCGCACCGTCTCGCCCGGGCGACGCTCAGGTTCCTGGGGCAGGTAGCCCACGGTGGCCGTGGGCGGGGCCAGCATCACCCGACCCCCGTCGAGGGCCTGCACGCCGGCCAGGGCCCGCAGCAGCGTCGACTTGCCCGTGCCGTTGGGCGCCACCACCCCGACCCGGTCGCCGGGTGCGACCGTGAGGCCCACCCGGTCGAGCACCACGTGGTCCCCGAAAGACACCGTGAGGTCGCGGGCGACGAGGGTGGCAGGCACGTGCTCGAGGTTCCCCTTCAGCGGCCGCTAACCGCTAGCGGGCAACGAAGTACTTGGCTTTGGGGTGGTGGCAGATGAGGGCCGACGTGGTCTGCTCGGGCACGTACTGGAAGTCCTCGCTCACCGCCACGCCGATGCGGTCGGCGCCCAGCAGGTCGGCCAGCTTGAGGTTGTCTTCCAGGGAGGGACAGGCGGGGTAGCCGAACGAGTAGCGGCCCCCCCGGTAACCCTGGCGGACCAGGACGTCGGTCTTTGACCCGTCCTCGTGGGCGAAGCCCCACTCCTGGCGCACCCGCAGGTGCCAGTACTCGGCCAGGGCCTCGGCCATCTCGACCCCCAGCCCGTGCAGCAGGAGGTACTCCTGGTAGCGGTTCTCGGCGAACAGCTCGGCCGCCGCCTCCGACACCGCCGAGCCCATGGTCACCACGTGGAAGGCCGCGTAGTCGGCCTCCCCCGAGGCCACCGGGCGGAAGAAGTCGGCGATGCACCGGTAGGGCTCACGCCCCTCCCGTGGGAACGAGAACCGCAGCCACTCGCCGGAACGGGACTCGTCCTTCCAGATGACCAGGTCGTTGCCGTCGCCGTTGGCGTGGAAGTACCCGTATACGACCTGGGGGACGAGCACGCCGGCGGCCGTGGCCTTGGCCAGCTCCTCGCGCAGAACGGGCCGGATGCGGTCCTTGAAGTCGGCGTCGTTCTCACCCTTCTCGGGCCGGAACTGCCACTGGTTGCGGAACAGGGCGGTCTCGTTCAGCCACCCGGCGATCTCGTCGATGGCGACGCCCTTGACGACCCGGTGGCCGACGAAGGGCGGGACGAACACCGGGTTGGAGGTGTCGGGTTCGGGTACGGGGACGGGCCCGGCCGGGGCCTGGGGCTTCGAGCCCGACGGCCGAGCGGCCATGAGCTCGCGTCCGAACGACGGGTCGTCGGTGCCGCTGCGCTTGAGCTCCATGAGGCGGTCGACCGTGCGCAGGCCCTCGAAGGCGTCCTTGCCGTAGAAGACCCGGCCTTCGTAGACCTGGCGCAGGTCGTGCTCGACGTAGCGCCGGGTGAGGGCGGCCCCGCCCAGCAGCACGGGCACATCGGCCGCCAGGGCCCGGCGGTTGAGCTCCTCGAGGTTCTCGCGCATGATCAGCGTGCTCTTGACGAGCAGGCCGCTCATGCCGATCACGTCGGCGCCCACCTCCTCGTGCTTGGCCAGCATCTCGGCCAGCGACACCTTGATGCCGAGGTTGTGGACCTCGTAGCCGTTGTTGGTGAGGATGATGTCGACCAGGTTCTTGCCGATGTCGTGCACGTCGCCCTTGACCGTGGCCAGCACGATGCGCCCCTTGCCCCCCTGGTCGGACTTCTCCATGTGGGGCTCGAGGTAAGCGACGGCCGTCTTCATGGCCTCGGCCGACTGGAGCACGAACGGCAGTTGCATCTCGCCGGACGCGAACAGCTCGCCCACGACCTTCATCCCCTCCAGCAGGGTGTCGTTGACGATGTCGAGGGCGGGCGTCGTGGACAGGGCCTCGTCGAGGTCGGCCTCCAGCCCGTCGCGGTCGCCGTCGATGATGCGCAGCCGCAGCCGCTCCTCGACCGGCCAGCCGCTGCGGTCCTCCTTCTCGACGGCCGACGCGCTGACCCCTTCGAACAGGCCGATCAGCTCCTGGAGAGGGTCGTAGCCGGGACGGCGGCGGTCGTAGACCAGGTCGAGGCACACCTCGCGCTGGCGCTCGGGGATCTTCGACAGGGGCATGATGCGCCCGGCGTGCACGATGGCGGCATCGAGGCCGGCCTCCACGCACTCGTGCAGGAACACCGAGTTGAGCACGTGACGGGCGGCCGGGTTGAGGCCGAACGAGACGTTGGACAGCCCGAGCACGGTGTGCACGCCGGGAAGTTCGGCCTTGATGCGGCGGATGCCCTCGATGGTCTCGATGCCGTCGCGCCGGCCCTCCTCCATGCCGGTGGAGATGGGCAGGGCCAGAGGGTCGAAGAACAGGTCGGACGGTTCGAGCCCGTAGCGCTCGACGGCCAGGTCGCGGATTGCCCTGGCCGCCCGCACCTTCCAGTCGGCCGTGCGGGCCTGGCCCTCCTCGTCGATGCACGTGCAGATCACGGCCGCGCCGTACTCGCGGGCCAGGGTCAGGAACTGGTCGAGGCGCGTACCGGGGGCGTCGCCGTCTTCCAGGTTGACCGAGTTGAGCACGGGCCGGCCACCGATCCACTGCAGGGCGGCCTCGACGACGGGCGCTTCGGTGGAGTCGATCACCAGGGGGACGTTGACGGCGGTGGCGAACCGGCGGGCGATCTCGTCCATGTCGGACACGCCGTCCTCACCCGTGTAGTCGACGCACACGTCGACCAGGTGGGCGCCCTCGCGGACCTGGTCGCGGCCCATGGTCACGCACGTGTCCCAGTCGTCGGCCAGCATGGCCTCGCGGAACTTCTTCGACCCGTTGGCGTTCGTACGCTCGCCGATCACCAGGAACGAGACGTCCTGGTGGAACGGGACGTGGGTGTATATCGACGCCGCCCCCGGCTCGTGGACGGGCTGGCGCCGGGCAGGCACGAGGTCGCGGCAGCGCTCGACGACCGCCCGCAGGTGCTCGGGCGTGGTGCCGCAGCAGCCGCCGATCACGCTTACCCCCAGGCCGGTGACGAACTGGGCGTGGTGGTCGGCCAACTGCTCGGGGGTCAGGTCGTAGTGCATCTGGCCGTCGACCACCGACGGCAGCCCGGCGTTGGGGAGGCACGATATGGGCACCCGGCAGTGCTGGGACAGATGGCGCAGGTGCTCGTGCATCTCCGTGGGACCGGTGGCGCAGTTGAGCCCGATCACGTCGGGGCGCAGGGCGTCGAGGGTGGCCAGGGCGGCGCCGATCTCGGTCCCGGGCAGCATGCGCCCGGTCAGCTCCATCGTGACCTGCACCTGGAGGGGGACCTGGCGGCCGGTGGCGGCCATGGCCCGCCGGGCGCCCACGATGGCCGCTTTGCACTGGAGCAGGTCGAAGACCGTCTCGATGAGGATGAGGTCGACGCCACCGTCGAGCAGGCCCCGGGCCTGCTCCTCGAACACCTCTCGGATCTCGGCGAAGCGCACCTGGCCCAGGGACGGGAACTTGGTGCCGGGCCCGATCGAACCGGCCACCCAACCGCCGTACCCGTCGGCCACCTCCCGGGCGATCCGGGCCCCCTTGAAGTTGAGCTCGTGGGCCCGGTGGCCCAGCCCGTACTCGGCCAGGGTTATCGATGCCGCCCCGAAGGTGTTTGTCTCCACCACCTCGCACCCGACCTCGAAGAACGACCGGTGGAGGTCGGCGATCACGTCGGGCCGGGTGTCGACGAGCACCTCGTTGCACCCCTCGAGGGCCGGGCCCCCGAAGTCGTCGGCCGTGAGGTTGCGCAGCTGGAGGTTGGTGCCGGCCGCGCCGTCGTAGATGACGACCCTCTGGCGTACGGCTTCGAGGTAGGACGATCCTTCGAGGTAGGACGACATCGCCTGCCAGGCTACCGGCGCTCACCGGAGGGCCTCACCGGATTGCCGCATGTGGGCCCCGTGTGCACCGCCGGTGGATAAGTGGTAGTAAGGCACGTTCGGGCGTAATCCAGGGGGGCGACGCCGCTTGTCTGTGTTCATCGTGCTCGGTCTGATCTGGGCCGCGGTGCTGGTCCCGCCGGTGTTGCGCGCCCGGGCCGAACGGCGGGCCGAGTTCATCGCCAGCTTCTCCGAGCAGATGGGCGTCTTGGGCAAGGGCCCGCAGGCCGCCGCCCAGGCCGGCCAGGCGGGGGCGGGCCAAGCGGGGGCAGGGTCGAAGACGGGCCGGCCCCGTCGCCGGGTGAGCGCCGCCAAACGCCGTCGGGACGTGCTCGGAGGCCTCGTGGGCGCTCTGGCCGGCTCCCTCGTGCTGGGAGTGGTCCCGGCCCTGCGGGTGGCCTGGGTGGTGGCCCTGTTCCTGCTCAACGCCTCGATCGGCTACGTGGCCGTCCTCGTCCACCAGCGCGACGTCGCCCGGCGCCGGGCGGAGCAGGCTGCCAACCCGGGCCCAGCCGCGGCTGGGAGGCTGGTGTCTTTCGCGATCGGCGCTTCGCGCCGAGCGGCCGACCTGCCCCTGACCAGCACTTCGTAGTTCGGCCGAGCCCAAGACTGGGCGGCCGGCCGCCTGGGGAGGGTTTAGACACCAGCCTCCTGGACGGGCCCGGGCCTCCCGGCGACGCCCCCTCTCCCCCGCCACCCTCTCCCCCGCCCTCGACTGACCCGCCCGCCGCGTAGGCTCCGGCCCGGTGAGGATCTACACCCGCCGGGGCGACGACGGCACCACGGGCCTGCTCTTCGGCTCCCGGGCCCCCAAGGACTCGGCGGTCATCGAGGCGTGCGGCGCGGTGGACGAGGCCCAGGCCGCCATCGGCATGGCGCGCGCACTGGCGCTCAGGCCGGCCGGCGAGGGCGCCGACGACCTGGGTGAGCTCGACGAACTGCTGGTTGGCATCGAGCGTGACCTGTGGGTGCTCATGGCCGACCTGGCCGCCGCCCCCGGGCAGCGCCATCGCCTCGAAGACGGGAGCACGGCCGTCACCGAGGCCATGGTCGAGCGGCTCGAGCCGGTGATCGACTCCTTCAGCGCCCGTTCGGTGCCCCTGACCGAGTTCGCCGTGCCCGGCCAGTCGGTCCCGTCGGCCGCCCTCGACGTCGCCCGGACGGTCGTGCGCCGGGCCGAGCGCCGAGCGGTGGCGGCCGCCGCCCCCGGCCCCCACGTAGTGCCTTACCTGAACCGACTTTCCGACCTGCTGTGGACGCTGGCCCGCTGGCTGGAAGGCGCCCCCCTGCCCGCCCGGGCCCCGACCAACGAACCCATCGAGGAGCTGTCTTGACCATCGCGTTCTCCTACGCCGCCGAACTGCCCGGCAACGCCACAGTCGTCGGTGCCCCCGTCTTCGAGGAGCGGGCCCCCGCGGCGGGCGCGGGCGTGGTCCCCGACGCCGGTTACCTGGCCCGCAGGGGGTTCGAGGGCAAGCTGGGCGAGACGATGGCCGTGCCCGGGGGCGACGGCCCCACGGTGGTGGCCGTCGGCCTCGGAGACCCGGCCAAGCTCGACGCTGACGCCCTGCGCCGAGCCGCGGCCGCCTTCGCCCGGGCCGCCTGGAAGGACGAGCGGGCGGCCACCACCCTGGTGGCCGCGGCCGTGGAGTCGGGGCGCCTCGACGTGGCCACGGCCGCCCAGGCGGTGGCTGAAGGGGCGGCCCTGGGGGCCTACCGCTTCACCCGTTACAAGGCCGACCCCAAGGCGCCCCGCCTGGAGTCGTTCACGGCCGTGGGCCCCGAGACCGACGGGGCGGGCACGGCCGGGTTCGACCGGGGGGTGCGGTTGGCGGCGGCGGTGGCCATGGCCCGTGACCTGGTCAACGAGCCCGCGGGCACCCTGACCCCCCAGGCCTTGGCTGACAAGGCCGCCGAAGTGGTCGAGCGCGAAGGAGGCCTGTCGCTGACGGTGCTCGACGAGGCGGCCATCGCCGTCGAGCGCCTCGGGGGCCTATTGGGCGTGGCTGCCGGCTCCGACCAGCCCCCCCGGCTCATCGAGCTCGTCTACGAGCCCCCCAACCCCAGGGGCACGCTGGCCCTGGTGGGCAAGGGCATCACGTTCGACTCGGGCGGCCTGTCCATCAAGCCGGCCGAGGCCATGGAGACCATGAAGACAGACATGTCGGGCGCGGCGGCCGTGCTGGCGGCCATGTCGGTGCTGCCCTCGTTGGAGCCGAGCGTGCGGGTGATCGCCATCATCCCGGCCACCGAGAACCTGCTCGGGGGCCGGGCCACCAAGCCCGGCGACGTGCTCCACATCCGCAACGGCAAGACCGTCGAGGTGCTGAACACCGACGCCGAAGGGCGGCTGGTGCTGGCCGACGGCCTGTCGCTGGCCGTCGAGGCCGGGGTGGACGCCATCGTGGACGTGGCCACCCTGACGGGGGCGTGCATGGTGGCCCTGGGCAAGCGCATCGCCGGGCTGATGGGCAACGACGACGGGTGGAGGGCCCAGGTACAGGCGGCCGCCGAGCGGGCGGGCGAGCCCGTGTGGCCCCTGCCCCTGCCCTCGCAGTACCGCAAGCACATCGACTCCGACGTCGCCGACCTCAAGAACATCGGCGGCCGCTGGGGCGGGGCGCTCACCGCCGGCCTGTTCCTCGAGGAGTTCGTGGGGTCGGTGCCCTGGGCGCATCTCGACATCGCCGGGCCGGCCCGCAGCGACGAGGACGACTGCTACATCTCCAAGGGTGGGACGGGCTTCGGGGTGCGGACCCTCGTGGAGCTCATCATGGCTTTCGAGCCCCCGGCCGGGGTGACGGCTGACGGCGGCGGACGGCCCACGTCTGGCGGCTGACGCTGGCGGCGGACGGCCCACGTCTGGCGGCTGACGCTGGCGGCGGACGGCCCACGTCTGGCGGCGGACGGGGCCGACGGCTCCGGTGCCGCCGGCCCCGCTGCCGGCCCGGGAGGCTGGGTCAGAGCCTCAGTGGGAGGGGGCGTCCGGGCCGGCGAGCGGGGTCAGACGGACGGCCGCCGGGCGTGGTGGCGGCGGCCGCCCGTGGCGGTCAGGCGGCCCCCGGTCGGGGGCCGGCAAGGCTCCCGTTGCGGGGACCGGGGCCGTGGTCAGCGGTCGCCGCCCAGGGCTGGGGGAGGCCGGTGGCGCTGCGGTCGGTGGCCCACAGCGTCGCCTCCCGGGCGACCATCGGGTTGTACTTCCAGCGCACGAGCTGGCGCTCGACGGCGTCGCGGTCCTCCCCCAGCTCGATGAGGCTGAGGGCCAGCTGGCGGCACCGGCGCCGGAGCTGCTCGGCCGCGGGCACGGCCAGGTCGGCCTCCTGCCAGGCCCGGTGTGCATCGGCCAGGGAGGGGGGCAGCGCCAGGACCTGGCGCCGGTTGAGAGGCGGCACCCGCCGGCGCACGGCCAGCGTGCCGTCGGGCCGGCTGTCGGCCAGGTCGAAGCGGCAGCACCGGGCCAGCGCCCGCATGAAGGCCGAGTGGCGGCCGCCCCGGGAGCTGAGCCCCAGGCACTGGGCCGTCTCGGCCAGGTCGAGCTCGAACCCCTCCGGATGAGCCTCGATCTCGGCGGCCAGGAGGCGAAGGAGCCAGGTGGTGCTGGGCCCGAGGATGCCCAGCCAGAACTTCTCGACATAGGGGGAACGGGGGTCGTGGCCCAACGCGTCGATGACGGGGTCGGGCCAGGCCCTGACCGGAAGGGACGCGATGGCGGGGGAAGCGTGGTCGAAGGCCGGGATGGACATGCCGGGAACCCTCCAGCGAACGGGGCGTGGCTGAGGGAGGAAGCGAGTAAGAGAACACTTCATGGCGTTTCAGTGTTCTAGCTGATACACAAGCGTACGTCAAGGGGATCTCAGGCGTCCGGCCGTTCCGTGACCTGGAGCTGCCCACCCGCCTCGAGGCGAAGCGCGGCTCGGTGTTGCCGACGGGAGAGCAGCTCGCCCGGTATACACCTCGCCTGGCGCTGTCCCCGAGGCAACGGGTTAGGTCCAGCTTGCGAAGTGCTGCGCAATCCCCGAAGGCTCAACCGACAGGTGTGAAGAGAGCACCGTCGTCCCTGGGCGTCCCCGAGCCCTCGTCCTCCCCGCCCCAGATGAGCACACTCGTCCCAGTCCAGACGCTCGTGTGCTCGCCGCGGGCCGAAAGCATGCTCATCGGCAATGTGGTCCAGGAGTTCGCTATTGGAGAGTAACTTGCGCCGTCATCCAGGCCGTGGGGAGGCGAGCCGGCCTCTCCGCCCCACACCACCACAGCCGAATGCGTCGAAACGGCCGTCAGGAACGACCGTGGCGAAAGCGGTGCCGAAGGGACCGTGCGCCATCTCCCAGCCTCGATGTCATAGGCGGCAGCGAACGCTTGTCCGCCTGCGCCACCCTTGCTGGTTCCACCGACCACGACCATCTCCTGTCCCGTCCAACTGGCGGCATGGAAGGCCCGGGTGAGCGGCGACCTTGCGATCGGACGCCATTCATCGTGCTGGGCCGAATAGCGAGCGCCGTCGGACATCATTTCCGGGTCTCCCTGTGACAATCTCGTTCCTGCCGAGGGAATGCCGCCCCACACAATCATCTCCGACCCCGTCCATACCGCGGTGTGCCCGGTACGGGCAGTGAGGCCCGAACTCGGCAGTATCCGCCACCGGTCGGTCGAGGGAGAGTAGGCGGCGCCTGCGGCGCCTACGTCACCGCCCCACAAGATCATCTCGTCCCCCGTCCATACCGCTGTTGACTGATCCCCGAGCCTCGCCTCGAAGGGTGCGGACGGAAGGCGCCGCCACTGGTCACGCTTCGGGTCATACGCCGCTCCATCAGAGAAGACGGCGCCCGAGCGCTGGTTCCTGCCTCCTACAACAATCATCTCGCTCCCGCTCCATACCGCCACGTGCCCGTGCCGCGCATCGAGCGGAGCAGCGGGGAGGCTGCGCCAGCGGTCCACACGAGGGTCGTACGCGGCGCCGTTCTTGTCGGGACCTCCTGACGCTCGGCCGCCCCACACGATCATCTCGGCTCCCGTCCATACCGCCGTGTGCCCACGGCGCCCGCTTAGGGGAGAACGAGCCATGAGACGCCAGCCAGGTCGGGCCTCAACGACTGCCGTGGACGCATCAACCGTCGGCACGGTGAACGTGCTCGTATCGGCGGTCGACGGCTGTGTCGTGATCTCGACGTTCGCGCCTTTGTCTGTCTCGCGGAGGACGAGAAGGGCGATCGCCGCAGCGCCAACAGCCGACGCCAGCAGCCCGGCACCAAGACGGCGGCCCGCTGGCCCTTTAGCTCGCCGGACCGGCGGCTGAGGATAGACGCTATCCGACGCGTTGACTGCCGTCGCGATACTACGAAGCTCGTGTCGGATAAGGGACTCGATATCGTTGTGTTTCACACGCCCTCCGTGGTGTCGGTCAGTATGGCCTGCAAACGTCCTAGTCCACGGGAGACTTGCGACTTCACTGTGCCGACGCTTGTTCCAAGGACTTCGGCGGTCTGTGCTTCTGTCAGATCTTCGTAGTACCGAAGGACGATCGCGGCGCGCTGCCTGACAGGCAGACGTAGAAGCGCCGCGAACAGCACGCTCCGTTGCGCGACATTTTCAGCTACACGCAACGGACGGTCGATGGAGGATGCTCCCCCTGAGCGATCGCGGCGCGCTCGCTCTCGCCGGCGGTTCCTCCGAACCTGGTTCGTAACGACGGTCTTCAGGTACGGACCGAACATCTGGACGGTGCCGGCCTGCCACTTCGGATAGACGAGTGCAAAGGCGTCGGCAACGGCCTCCTCCGATGCCAACGTGCTCCCGGTGAGGAGGAACGCGAGGCGCAAGGCTGGTTCGTAGTGCGCCGCGTAGAGGCTGGCGAAGTCCTGACCACGGTTCTCGCTCCCTACACTCATCACGATGGTGACCTGCCGCTGGGTGCCGTTTTCCGGATTCCCCCCTTCAGAGTCCCGAGCAGCGTGAAAGGTTGCGAAACAGAGCGGGGATTCCTGATTTGGGCGCATGCGCCTACTCGCCCGGGGGTGGCCGGATCTGCCACCCAGCCCTGACCGGAAGGGCGTCCGGCCGTTCCCGGCCGGACGCCTGGTCTGGCCGTCACTCCGGACGGGCCACTGACAAGTGCGTCTGCGCCATCACCCATCGGCCCCCCTCCCGGACCGCGGTGCCGCTCAGGCGGGTGGGCAGCTCCAGGTCACCCCAGCGCAGCACGGGCCGGTCGGTGAACCAACCCGCGTCCCCGGCCTCGAAGGCGACGACGTCCCCGGGCTCGAGGGTGGCGTCGGGGTACTCGGCGAACTGGGCGGTCAGGGCGGACAAGACCTGGTCACCTCCCACGAAGTACTCGTGCGCGTCGGTACCCACCAGCGAGGCACCGGGGCCCGAGGAGTACCGGTCCTTGACGGCCGCCTCGTCACGGTCGTTGACGGCTACGCAGAACTCGATGACCAGCTGTCGCACCTGCTCGGAACGTTCCATAGCGTTCACCCTCCGATCGGGCCCCTCCGTGGCGCCCTTCGCACCTCTTGGCGCGAGATCGGCTCTCGCGATGCGAGAAGGTCAGGAGCTCACTTCCCAGCGGACAGGCCGGTCGGGCCGGTAGCTGCAGAACCTCCCGGTGCGGACCGATCCTTCGAGGTGCCGCCCCAAGCCGGGGTGCTCGCACGAAACCCGGGCGATGGCGTAGCGGACGCGGGCTCGCACGGCCTGGCGAGCGCGCTCCTGCTCGTCGCGCATCGCCCGAGGCCGCCCTCCCAGGCCCAGCGTCATCTCAAGGTGCTCCACGATCGCATCCAGCTCGATCCGGGCGCGGGCGGCCCGCTCCGGGTCGTTGGCCTCGTCGGCGTCGTCGATCTCAGCCCTGAGGTCCAGCAATCGCCTGCGGTATGCCTCGACCGCTGGACCGTCGACTGTGGGCTGAGGAGAACGCCCCGCCATCGACCCGGCCAGTTCCAGCGAAGGGACCTCCTGAGCAGGCCGGGCCAGGAGCCTGGCCAGGTCACGCATGCCCTTACTGTCGGCCACGCTCGCCCACCGTCCGGCCCATCCGATGCGCCAGACCGGCCCATCCCGGCGGAGGACGCCGGTCTCGGGGCCAGCCGCGGCGGTGCCTGGCGGCTGGCGGGCCGCGCCCAGGACCTCCGGCCATCGGCGGGCGCGGGCCGCCAGCAACGGCGCGGGAAGAAGCTCGTACATCCGGGCGACGGAGGCGAGCCTGTCTCTTGCGGCGCCGGCGCCGCCGGTGTCGCCGGTGATCAGCAGGTCGAGCGCAGCCAGGGCCTCCTCGACCACGCCGTAAAGGGCTGCGCCTATACCGTCCACCAACCACAGGTGGCCGAAGGGGGCGAGGCGGTGCCGCACGACCCGGGCCGCCTCCCGGTCCCCGAGCAGGATGGCCGCTCGCCCTGCGGCATAGACGGTGCCCAGCCATTCGGCGTCGCGCCGGCCGAAATCCGCCGCCAGCAGCGAGTCGAGGTGGTCCCGCAGGGCCCTGAGATCGGGGCCCGTCCACGACAGAGCCAGGGCCAGGCTGCGGGCTTGGCAGTTCTCCGGGTCGTCGAGGAGCGCGGCCTCGCACCAGGTAGCCAGGCGATGAGCCAGCCCGGGCTCCGGGGCACGGCCCCCCTGGTCGGCCACCGCGAAGCGAAGGGTGTCGGCCAGCAGGGCCGCGTTGGTGCTCCCCGCCCGCCGGCCCAGTTCCTCGGCCTCGTCCGCCCGCGCCACCGCGACCTCGGCCCGGCCCTCCAGCAGGGCTCTCATTCCCTGCCACAGCGGGTCGTACCAGCGGACGATGGGTGCGGCCCGCACCGCCAGGGCAGAGAAGGACCTCGCCGCTTCGTCGGCGCCCCGGAAGTCACCGGCCTCCAAGAGCGCGACCACCTGGAGCCGGAGCCCGAGGAGCACGAGGTCGACGCGTTCAGCTCGGGAGGCAACGTCCACGATCTCGCGAGCAACCGCCGACCGCTCCTCCATGTGGGCCGGGCCGGCGATCACGTCACACCAGGCGGCGAGGGCGTGGGCCAGGCACGCTTGGTCTCCCAGGCGGCGGGCCATGTCCACCGCCTGGCCGGCGAGCTCGGACCGCCTCTCGTTGGACAGGGTGGGCGGCAGGGCCACCGACAGGCGGGCCAGCACATAGGCCAGTTCGCAGCTGTCGGCGTCGCCGAGGGCCACGACCGCCTGTTCGAGCATCCGCACCTGGGCCATGTCCCCGACTCTCACCTCGAACCCCGCCAGGCCGGTCCCAGGACCGAGGGCAGCCCGGGCCAACTGGTCGGCGCGGCCCGCGGCGCGTGCCCCGTCGGCCGCCTCCCCGAAGGTCCTGCTGGCGCCGTCCCAGTCCCCGGCGTTCAGCTGAGCCTCGCCCAAGGCAAGGAGCGTCTCGACCAGGTCAGGCCCGGACCTGGGTAGGCCGCCAGCCCGGGCCCGCTCGACCACCCAGGCCAGGTGGCCAGCTGCCACCTCGAAGCCGAGGGCCGCCGACGCGGCCGCGGCAGCGGCCAGGGCCGCGTCCACGGCCGTCGCGACATCGCCCGCCTCCACGCCCGCTTCCAGGAGGGCGGCCGCCTCCTCGACGCGCCCCGGGCCCCTGCGATCGCGCAGCACTGATCCGACGGCCCACGACAGGCGTGCCCGGTCCTCGACTGTCATCGCGGCCAGTACGGCGTCACGAACGATGTCGTGGCGGAACCGGTAGCCCGGTCCCTCGCGCACCAACAAGCGGGACCGGCAGAGCTCCTCGGCGGGCGCTACAAGGTCCGCCCCCCTCGTGGCCAGGACCTCGCCGACAAGCCCGAGCTCGTTCGCGCCCCAGGCCACGGCGGCCACCTCCAGCAGGTGGCGGGCCAGTGGACCGCAGCGGGCCACCTGGCGCCGGACCACCTCGCCAACGACCGGCGGGACGTCGTCAAGAGAACCGCGGTCCACCGAGGCGGCATGGGCCACCTCGGTGACGAAGAACGGGTTGCCTCCCGTGCGGGCGTGCACGGCGGCCGCCACCTCGGGCCCCACGTTCCCCAGCTCGCCTGACAGGAGAGCGCCCACTGCTTGTGGGGCCAGGCCGCCGAGCGACATGACCGAGCAGGCGGCACCGAGGTCGCCAACTACGCCCGCGAGCCCATGTCCAGGCCCGACTTCGCCGTCGCGGAACGCGCCGAGCACCACCACCGAACGTGCCGCCAGTGACCTTCCCACGAGGGCGAGGAGTCGCAAGGAGGCGGGATCGGCCCACTGGAGGTCATCGAGCACGACGACTACCGGTGCGAGGCCGGCCAGGTCTGACAAGGCATCGTCGACGGCCTCGAACAACACCGATCGTGAAGTGTCGTCAGGGGGGTCACCGTGGGGCCCGTTCCGGGTGCCCTCGAGCACCTCGGGCCGGCCCAACGTCCGCAGGACCTGACGCCAAGGCCGGTATGGCCGTCCCTCCGGGCTACAGGTGGCGTGCCCCACCTGGGCACCCGACGCGCTGGCGACTGCCGCCGCATCGACCAGCAGGCGGGTCTTGCCGATCCCCGGTTCACCGGCGATGAGCAGGACCGACCCCCGGCCCACCCGCCCCCGGTCGAGAACCCGGGCCAACCGGGCCCACTCCTGGTCGCGACCCACGACCCCGGGGGGGACGACGGGCAATGCGGACATCGGCACACAGCCTACGAAGCGGGAGCCCTCATGGGGGGGAGCGGGAATGTTGACCTGCGCGGTAGGGTTTCTGGTCGTACCTGTCGCCGAGCGAGGTAGCTGCCCATGCCCAATTTCCGAGACCTCCTGGCCCGGGCCCGAGCCCAGATCCGTGAGGTGGACACCGAGGCCGCCGCCCGGCTGCTGGCCGCCGACCCGCGGGCCGTCGCCCTCGACGTGAGGGAGCCGGCCGAGTTCGAGCAGGGCGCGCTGACGGGGGCCGTCCACGTCCCTCGCGGCCACTTCGAGAGCCAGGTCGAGAACAAGGTCCCCGACCACGACGCCCCGGTGGTCATCTACTGCGCCAGCGGCACCCGGTCGGTGTTCGCGGCCCGCACGCTGGCCGAGCTGGGTTACACCGACGTGGTCTCGATGGCCGGCGGGTTCAACAAGTGGAAGAACGAGGGGCGCCAGTGGCACACGCCCAAGGTCCTCAGCGCCGAGCAGCGCAGCCGTTACCACCGCCACCTCCTGCTGCCCGAGGTGGGCGAGGCCGGCCAGCAGCGGCTGCTGGAGTCCAAGGTGCTGCTGTTGGGCGCGGGCGGGCTCGGTTCACCGGCGGCCCTCTACCTGGCGGCCGCCGGGGTGGGCACCCTGGGGATCGTCGACATGGACGCCGTCGACGAGTCCAACCTGCAGCGCCAGATCCTGCACAACCTCGACCGGGTGGGCGAGCGCAAGGTCGACTCGGCCAAGAAGACCCTGGTGGGCCTCAACCCCGATGTCGACGTGGTGGGCTACGACGTGCGCCTGGGCGCCGACAACGTGCTCGACATCATCGACGGCTACGACGTGATCATCGACGGGGCCGACAACTTCCCGACCCGCTACCTGGTCAACGACGCCTCTCTGGTCAAGAGGATCCCCGTGGTGCACGGATCGATCTTCCGCTTCGAGGGCCAGGCCACGGTCTTCCACCCCTACGTGGGCCCGTGCTACCGCTGCCTCTTCCCCGAGCCGCCACCCGCGGAGATGGCCCCCTCGTGCGCCGAAGCGGGCGTGTTGGGTGTGCTGCCGGGCATCATCGGCACCATCCAGGCCATGGAGGCCATAAAGCTCGTGCTCGGCCTGGGCGACCCCCTGGTCGGTCGCCTGATGGCCTACGACGCCATGGAGGAGTCCTTCCGCACCTTCAAGGTGCCCCGGGACCCCTCGTGCCCGGCCTGCGGGCCCGACGCCGGCGAACTGGTCATCGCCGAGTACGACGAGCTCTGCATGCCCCACCCCCGCCGGCCCCCTGGGGGCTGACACGCCCACGCATTACCTCGGTGCTCCCGGTAGCATTCCGTATGTGCTCTTCCCCCTGCATCGCGTGACGCTGAGCCGGGCCGCGCCCCGGCGGGGAAGGATGTCGTGGCTACTGAACCCATGCGCCTGGAGCTCTTCCAGGCCCTCGAACAAGCGCTGGGCCCCGGCCCGGCCGGCACGTTGATGACCCTGCTGCCGCGGGGCGACGTCGCCCTGCGGTCCGACGTGGCCGAGCAGGGCGCCGCCCTCCGGGGCGATCTCGCCGAGTTGAGGTCCGACCTCACCGAGCAGGGCGCCGCCCTCCGGGGCGAGATCGCCGAGTTGAGGTCCGACCTCACCGAACAGGGCGCCGCCCTCCGGGGCGAGATCGCCG
>JBFMCT010000032.1:0-1967 GCA_040754375.1 Actinomycetota bacterium | reverse complement strand
CAGGGCGCCGCCCTCCGGGGCGAGATCGCCGAGTTGAGGTCCGACCTCACCGAACAGGGCGCCGCCCTCCGGGGCGAGATCGCCGCTCAGGGGGTGGCGCTGCGGGGGGAGATAGCGGCCCAGGGGGCTCAGCTGCGGGCCGAGATCGCAGAGGTGAGGGATGAGGTCGCGGCGCTGCGCAACGACTTGACCAAGCTCGAAGCCAAGGTCGACGCTCAGGTCCCGAGGTTCCTGGTGGCCTCCATGCCGATGATGTTCGGCACCGCCGGCCTGGTCATGGCCGCCGGCCGGTTGCTCTGACATGGCGGGGTGAGCGAGCCCCGGGAGCGACCGGGCCAGCCCCCGTACACACGGGGCATCCACGGCCGCATGTACGCCGAGCGGCTGTGGACCATGCGCCAGTACGCCGGCTTCGGCTCGGCCGAGGACACCAACGCCCGCTTCCGCTTCCTGCTGGGCGCCGGCCAGACCGGGCTGTCGTGCGCCTTCGACCTGCCCACCCAGATGGGCTACGACTCTGACCACCCCCTGTCCGACGGCGAGGTCGGCCGGGTGGGAGTGGCCATCGACACGCTGGACGACATGCGGCGCCTGCTCGACGGCATCCCCCTGGCCGAGGTCACCACGTCGATGACCATCAACGCCACCGCCGCAGTCCTGCTCCTGCTGTACGAGCTGGTGGCCGACGAACAGGGAGTCGGGGCCGCCGAACTGCGAGGCACCGTCCAGAACGACCCCCTCAAGGAGTACATCGCCCGGGGTACCTACATCTACCCGCCCCGGGCCTCGATGCGGCTGGTCACCGACACCGTCGACTACTCCCGCCGCCAGCTCCCTTTGTGGAACAGCATCTCCGTGTCGGGCTATCACATCCGCGAGGCGGGGGCCACGGCCGCCCAGGAGCTGGCCTTCACGCTGGCCAACGCCATCGCCTACGTCCAATCCGCAGTCGACGCAGGCCTCGATGTTGACGACTTCGCCCCCCGCCTGTCGTTCTTCTTCAACGCCCACAGCAACCTCTTCGAAGAGGTCGCCAAGTTCCGGGCGGCCCGGCGCATGTGGTGGAAGGTGATGACCGGGCGGTTCGGCGCCCGGTCAGAAGCCTCGTGCAAGCTCAGGTTCCACGCCCAGACGGCAGGCTCGACCCTCACCGCCCAGCAGCCCGAGGTCAACACCGTGAGGGTGGCCTTCCAGGCCCTGGCCGCGGTCCTCGGCGGAACCCAGAGCCTGCACACCAACGCCTTCGACGAGGCTCTCGGCTTGCCCTCCGAGGCGTCGGCTCGCCTCGCCCTCCGCACCCAACAGGTCATCGCCCACGAGACGGGCGTTGTCTCCGAGCCCGACCCCCTGGGGGGCTCCTACCTCGTCGAAGCCCTGACCGATGCCCTCGAAGGCGAGGCCGCCCGCCTGCTGGACGAGATCGACCGCCGGGGCGGGGCGGTGGCCGCCATAGAAGCCGGCTACCAGCAGGGCGAGATCGAACGGGCGGCCTACGCCGTGGCCCAGGCCGTCGACCGGGGGGACCAGGTCGTCGTGGGCGTCAACCGTTTCGTCGACGACGCGGGGGCGGTCGAGGTGCCGCCCGTGGCCGTCGACCCCGAGGTGGCCGGCCGCCAGGTGGCGAGGGTGCGGGCCGCTCGAGCCAGGCGGGACGCGACGGCCTGGGCCGCCGCTCTCGACGGCGTGACCACGGCCGCCCGGGGGACGGCCAACCTGCTGCCGCCCATGAAGGCCGCCCTGGCCGCAGGGGCGACCCTGGGCGAGGTCAGCGATGCCCTCCGGGCGGTCTTCGGGGAGCACGAGAGCCGGTAGCCTCGGGCCGGGATGGGGACCCTCGCCGGACCGTTCGTCGCGGCCGCCGCCCTCCTCGTCCTGGGCGGCGCTCTCAAGGCGCGCCGGCCGGCGGCCACCGCCCGGGCCCTGGCCGCAGCCGGCCTGGGGCCGCTGTCCCCGCTGGCCCGGCCCAT
>JBFMCT010000031.1:30462-39891 GCA_040754375.1 Actinomycetota bacterium | reverse complement strand
GGGCGGGATAGCGGCTGGGGGGCGCGTCCGTTGGGGCCCGCCGGTGCCGCGGGGTCGGCGGCCTCCGACGGCGCCCGGCGTGCCGCCCTGGTCTTGGTGGGCTCGGGGTTGGGGTCCAGGCGCATCGGTCAGTGGGCGGACGAGCGCCCGTCGGTCGGGGCCAAAGGCTAACAGCGGGCCCCCGCCCTACTAGGGCAGGGCCCCCAGCTCAGGCCGTCGCCCCGCCTGTCGGCCCGTCCGCCGGCCCCTCCGCCTCCTGGCGGGCCTCGGCCACGGCGGCCCACAGGTCGGTGGCGCTGGGAGGCCCGATGAACGAGGCCTGCACGACCCCGTGGGTGTCGGCCAGCAGCATCGTGGGGACGGAGTCGATGTGGTAGCGGTCGTGCAGGTCTTTGCGGGCGGACACCTCGACCTCCTGCACGACGATCTCGGCGCTGGCCAGTACGGCCGCCTTGTCCCGGGCCCCGGCACACGAGTCGCAGGTGGCCGACGTGAACACGGCCAGGAGCCACGGGGAGTCGGGCCGGTCGAAGTCGGCCCGGTCGATCTGCAGCGGCGCCTTGAACGTCGCCTGGGTGGGCGGTGCCGGCCGGCGGCGCCTGGCCAGGGCCCCGGCGACGGCCGCCAGGGCGGCCACTGGGACGACCACCAACACCGGTTCCATGCCTGCATGTTGCCAGCCGCGATGATCCGAAGGCGCAGATAGGTGTGGAGCACAGTTATTGACGGAGGCCCCTCGGCAGTGGACTATCCGGTAGTAGCGCAGTGACCCGGGCGGCGGGACAACGGAGGAAGGGCCGGCGCCGGGTGCGCCGGGAGTGGAGCGGCGGGACGCTCCGCTCCGCTTGTCGGCGCCGTGCGCAGGCCCTTCCTCCGGTTATTTCTCCGGAGCGCCGGTCAGTCGCGCAGCGGTACCGCGGGGGACATGGCGGTACCCAGTGAGCCGATCGCGTAGAGGTCACGCTCGACAACCACCGGCTGGGTGGCCGTGACGAGCACCGGCACCGGCCCGGGGCGCACCGTCCCGGTCAGCTTGATGGCCCGCCGGGCACGTGCCCCCACCTCGATGGCGGCCAGGCCCGGGGGCACGGAGGCCGAGCCGTCGAGGAGCGCGACGGTGACCCTGGTGGCCGAAGCGCCCGGGTTGTGCACGACGAGCCAGGCCTCGGTGGTGTCATCGCTCTGGGCCGCGGCCACCACCCACCGGGTCGCCGGGGCCCGGGCCCCGATGATGATCGACACGCCGGACCGAGCCGCCGGGGCGACGGCGTCGATGGTTCGTTCCACCACGACCGGTACGCCGTTGGTGGACCGGACGGTGACGGCATGGGCCACGTTCTTGGGGATGCGGGCCTCGTCGTTGGCCGCCAGCGTGACCCGGGACTCGGGGGGCACGGTGAGCACGATGGGCTCGGCTTGGCCCTGTTCGAGGGCGAGGTTGACGGCCACCTCGGCTTCCTCGCTGCCCGGGTTGAAGATCTGGAAGCGCTCGGTCAGCCCGTCGGTGAGGAAGCCCTCGGGGAAGTACCAGACGTCCCCGGGGGCGGCTGCTCCCAGCCCGACCGACATCCCTCGCCGTCCTTCGGAGCCGTCGAAGGTCTGGAGGCGGGCGGCCACCAGGCGCCCGGCCCGGGCCGAGATGCGAGCGGCCACGGCCAGCCGCCGCTGCACGTGGTCCCCCACCGTGACAGCCGTCATGGCCCGGCCTTTCACCGAGAGCCCTGTCAGGGCCTGGGGCGTGACCTCGCCCTCCTCGGTATTGAACACGAGGTCGACGACGGCGTCCTCGGGGAAGGGATTGAACAAGGTGATGACCTCGCGGGCGTCGCGCGTGGTGACCCCCTCGGCGAAGTACCACGTCGTCGAGGCACTGGACGCGCACGGGGTCACCGACCGTCCCAAGGGGCCGGTGGCCGCCAGCTCGACCACGGCCTCGCCGCCGTCCAGCTCGACCAGGGCGGACGCGTAGGGCGCCGTCAGGACGTCTCGGAGGCGGACGGACTGGTGGCCGCTGGCCGGTACCGACAGGCCCACCTGGCGGGGCTCGCCCTCCTCGGGCATGACCGTGACCGTCCCCGTGAGCGGCTGGCGGCCGGCGTTGGCCACCACGACCGTCCCGTCGGCCTCGCCTCCCTCCTCAGCGGTGGCCCCGGCGCAGAACCAGGCCGACGAGCGGGCCCCGCTGCGAGCGCCCATGGGCGTCTGCACCCGTTCGGTGACGGTCGGGGCGGGCCGGTCGACGGTGGCGTCCACGGCCCACGCGCCCACCAGGACCAGGGCGATCACCCCGATGGCCGGTCCCCGCTTGGTCATCGGTAACCACCCTCTTCGTCGGCCGCCCGCCGGCGGAGGCCGATCAGCGCCCGGAAGGCCAGCGCCCACAGCACGACCTGGAGGGCGAGCAGGCCGTAGCGGACGACCGGCGTCCGGTAGCGCAGCGTGGCTTCTCCCGGGCTGCCTGGGCGGAAGACGTTGGCCACCCCGTAGGCGTCCTGGCGGCCGGCGTCGACCCCACCGACGGACAGGGCCCAGCGAGCGGACGGGGACTCGGCCACGAGGACGGCCCGGTCCGTCGGCAGCGGGCCGCTGAAGCGGGCCGGTCCCTCACCGGTCAGCACCGGCTGGCTGCCGGTGAGGTCGGCTCCCGGGCCCAACTCGGTCGGCACCGGCCCGGTCAGCCGTTCGGGGAGCTGGGTGCGCAGGGCTCCCCAGGACGTGTTCTCGTAGACCGCCACGGCCGGGTCCGAGGGGAGAAGGCGCAGGTCGACCTGGCTGACCAGTGCCCGCCGGAGCGTGTCGCGCACGGCGTAGGTCCCGACGGTCGCCCGGCCCGTCTCGAGCTCGACGGGCACCACGATGTAGCGCACGGCCATGGGGGCCAGCAGGCGGCCCAGGCGGGCGGTGTCACCCGCCTCGGCCAGGCGCACCGAGGCCGCGATCTCGCGGGTCGCGCCTGAGGGCGCCCCGGGCAGCAGGTCGGTGGCGTCGGGTGCCCCACTGCGGGACGTGGCGTAGGCCAGGCCGCCGCCCAGGTCCCAGCCGTCGAGCGGCAGGGCCTCGGGCGCCCCCAGCCACAGGACCCGGAAGCCCCCCTCCCCGGGCGCGGGGGCCATCCACTCCAGCGACCGGGCCACGTCCTCGCGCGTCAGGTGCCAGCGCCCGTTGCGCGCCCCACCCACGACCGGTAGCACCCCCACGACCACGGCCACCCCGGCGACCAGCGAAGCCACCTGCCGCCACCCGAACCGGTAGCCGGGCAGGTCGAGCTCGAAGGCGGCCGCCCCGAGGGCGGCGGCCAAGGCCAGAGCTAGGGCCGCGGGCGCCAGCAGGACGTCGGGGGACTCCAGGCGTACCGGAGACCAGCCCCGGCCACCGGCCCAGGCGAACAGGACGCAGGCCAGGGCGGTAGTCCAGCAACGAACGGCCCAGGCCAGGCGCCACCCCTTGCCGATGAACAGGGGCAGGGCGGCGGCCACCAGGAAGGCCCACCCCAGGGGGGCAGCGCCCAGCGGGCCCACCTGGAAGCGCAGGAGCTGGCCCAGCCCGGGCGCGCCCGCGGGGTCGGGGCCGACCCCCACGACCGTTCCCCAGCCACCGGGGAGGAGCAGGTCGAACGACCACGGCACGTGGAGCCCGAGGGCCAGCACCACGGCCACCACCGTGCCGGCCAGGGCCCGGGACGCGCCCGCCGTGCCGCCCGCCAGCAACGAGCCGGCCAGGATGCCGAGGGTCGCGACCACCAGGGCCAGTGCCACCGAAGGCACGAGTGCCCCGACGACCGCCAGCAGGATGGCCAGCTTGACGACTTCGGCCCACTGGCGGCTGGCCGGCCGTCCCTCGACGCCGTCGTCCCCTCGCCCGAACGGGGCCAGCCCCGACAGCCGGGCCACGATCAACAGCAGCCATGGCAGGGAGGCCCACGCCAGCAGGCCGCCTAGGCGTCCTCGAGCCAGTGCCCCGTAGCTCAGGGGCACGGCCAGGTAAGCGACGACGGCCACCAGCTGGGCCAGCGTGGGCCCGAGCGGGCGGGTGAGCCGCCAGGTGCCAACGCCGGCGGCCGGCCACGCCCCGAGCACCAGGACGGTCTGGAGCAGCGCGACCTTGCCGGCCAGGAAAACTCCGGCCAGGCCCAGTAGCCCGAAGGCGGTCGGGGCGGGCGACGAGGCCCCCAGCCCGGTCGTGCGCCAGCCGCTGAGCCAGTGCGAGAACAGCTCTCCGACCCTCGGGAGGGGCGCCAGCTGGCCGACACCGGTGATCCTCCCGGTGATCAGGTCGCGGCTGCCGATCAACACCACCACGGCGAGGACGGCGGCCACGATGGCGGCTGCCTGGGCCGGTCCCCGGCCTACCGAACCGGCCAGCCTGTGCCCGGCGGCCACCAGGGCCTCGGCCTTGTCGTCGGCGTGCAGCCGAGACCGCAGGTAGGACGAGAGGCGGACGCTGCCCCTGACCTGGAGGCGCCGGACGTCGGCGTCGGGGACGGCCCGCGAGCGTTGGGTGGCCTTGCGCAGGGGCCGCAGCTCGCCGGAGCGCCGCAGGTTCCAGAACCAGGCCGAGGGGAGCTGGCGGGCCTCGGCCCAGCGGCGGCCGGCCAGGGCCAGCACGATCTCCACGAGGGTCACCACGATGGCCTGGGGAAGGACCCGCAGCAGGTGCAGCCGCGAGTAGCTCTTCAGCATCGACCGCAGGTGGTGGCGGCGCCCCAGCCGCTGTTCGTCGGCCTGGGCCTGCGGGCTGGCCTCCGCAGGCGTCCCCCGCCGGTGGCGGACCCGGGCGGCGGGCGCCACCAGCACCCGGCCGCCGGCCACCTGGGCACGCCAGCAGAAGTCGACGTCGGCCCCGTGGTCGCCCATGGTCGCGTCGAACCCGCCGAGCGCCGAGAAGAGGTCGCTGCGCACCAGCATGCACGTGTTGCTGACGGCGAAGACGTCCCGTACGGCGTCGTGCTGTTCCTGGTCGAGCTCGCCGGCGTCCACCACCGGGGCGGTGGCGCCCGTCTTGTCCACCTTGAACCCGACGTCGAGCAGCCGCTCGGGGCGGTCCCAGTCCACGACCTTGGGGGCGACCACGGCGGCGTTGGACCGGAAGGCCTCTTCGACCATGCGCCGGATGGCGTCGGGGTCAGGGGCCACGTCGTCGTGGCAGAAGGCCAGGAAGGCGGCGCCCTGCACCGTCTCGAGAGCGTCGTTGGCCAGCGCCGCGAACGTGCCCCCGCCGCCCACCCGGCGCACGTAGGCGTCGGGCAGGGCCGAGGCCACGCGGGGCGTGGGGTCGGTGGTCTGTGAGCCGTCGACCACCAGGACGGACAGGTTTGGGTAGTCCTGGCTCCCGAAGCTCGTGAGCACGTCCTCGAACCACGGGCCTGGTTCGCTGGCCACGATCACCGCCACGACAGGAGGGGCGGAGGGCGGGCGGTCCATGCCGGTCGTGGAGGCTACCGCGCCCTCCGTCCGGCCGAGGGGCACCGTTGGGTCCCCCCCGTCGCTCGGGCCCGGGCCGGGCCGTACACTCAGTGGCAATGAGCGACGATCTGCTCACCCAGGTACGAGACGCCGGGTACACCGCCGTGGGCTTCGGTGTGCTGGCTTTCCAGCGAGCGCAAGTGGTACGCCGAGAGGTCGTGAAAGACCTCGGCCGCCGGGTCGGGGGCAAGGCGGGCGTGGCCCAGGCCGTGCGCCGTGTCGAGAAGGCCGTCGACCCCGTGCTCGACGGTGTCGAGCAGAAGCTGCCGGGCCAGGTCCGGATGGTCTTTCACACCGCCAGGGTGGCCGGCCGGACGCTGGGCGACGCCGTCCTGCGCTGAACCCGAGCCGGGAGTCAGCTGGCGGCCGGGCGGGCGGCCGCCCCATCGGCGACCGTGCGGTACACCTCGAGGTGGGCCGCGGCCGACGCCTCCCATGTGTAGGCGGCCGCCACCGAGATGCCTCGGCGCCGGCGCCGGTCGACTTCCGGCCCGCCCCGCACCGTCGTCTCCAGGGCATCGGCCAGCTCGCCCACGTCGCACGGGGTGACGAGGATGGCGGCGTCGTCGACCACCTCGGCCATGGCCGAGCCCCGGGTCGTGATCAGCGGCCCGCCGCTGGCCAGGGACTCCAGCACGGGCAGCCCGAACCCCTCCTCGATCGACGGGTAGGCGACCGCGGCCGCGCCCCTCAGCAGGGAGACCTTCTCGTCCTCGGTGATGTAACCGACCCTCTTGACCCGGCTGCGGTGGCGGCTGTTCCCGATGGCCGCTTCGATGGCTTCCATGCCCCAGCCGGGGGCGCCGGCCAGCACGAGCCGGAGGTCGGGCATCGTGGCGGCCACCAGGTCGAAGGCCCGGACCAGGTTGGGGACGTCCTTGCGGGGCTCGAGGGTGCCGACGAAGGTCACGTAGGGCTGGCGGATGCCCAGCCGGGCGCGGGCCGACTCGTCGTGCTGGGCACCGATTCGGTCGGTGGGGTCCAGCGGCTTGAACCGAGCGTGGTCGACCCCGTGGGGGATGAGGAACGGCTCCCGTTCGGGGGCCAGGATCTCGCGGATGCGCCCGGCGGCCGAACCGCTCCCGGTGATCAGGGCGTCGGCCTTGGCCGCAGCCGCCCGGATAGCCCGCCGGAAGAACATGACCTTGGCCCGTTCGTGCCATTCGGGGTGGTCGAAGAAGGTCATGTCGTGCACGGTCACGACCTTGGGGGCCCCCGACCTCATGGGCATCGTGTAGTGCGGCCCGTGGTGCACGTCGACCTCGAGCTGGTCGAGGATTCGTGGCAGCTCGACCTGCTCCCAGGCCAGGCGGACGGGCCGGGCCGGGGGGGCTCGGTCGATGACGGTGGGCACCCCTGCGGCCAGCCATCGGTCGGCATCCCCTCGCCGGCACAGCACGAACAGCTCGACGTCACGGGCCTGGCTCAGCCGGGTGGCCAGCTCGAGAACGTAGCGCCCCGCCCCCGTCGGGTGGTCGGGCACGGCCGTGGCGTCGAGGCTCACCCTCAGGTCAGTCACCGGCCGATGACCTCCGTCGGCCGGCCGGCGGACCGGCGGGCCCGGTGGGACCGGTGCTGGCGAGGTCGGCCCAGAGCTGGCGGTGGTGATCGGCGGCCGCTGACCAGGTGAGGCGGGCGGCCCTTTCCCGGCCGGCGGCCACCAGGTCGGCCCGCAGCGCCTCGTCGGTGGCGACCCGGGTGAGCCCGTCGGCGATCGAGCCCACATCGTGGGGGTCGACCTCGTAGGCCGCCCCGCCGGTGCTGGGCTGGGGGCTGGCGACCACGGGCGTCCCCAGGGCCATGGGCTCCACGGCCGGGAGGCCGAACCCCTCCACCAGGGGCACCGACACCACCAGCCGGGCGCGAACGTAGAGCCCGGCCAGTACGGCCGGCTCCTCGACGTGGCCCGCCATCACCACGCCCGGCCGGGGAGAAAGGTCACCCCCCCATCCTGCCGGTCCCACGACTACTAGTTGGGCGGGATGGGGGAGCCGGGCCCGAGCCTGCCCGTAGGCGGCCACGAGGCGCTCCAGGTTCTTCCGGGGCTCGATCGTGGAAACGGTCAGCAGGTAGTCCTCCTCGATCCCGAGCGCGGCCCGGAGCGCGTCGGCCCCAGCGTGGTCGGGGGGCGGCAGGTGGTCGCAGCCCTCCTCCACCACTTCTACCTTGGAGGCGGGAGCACCTGCCAATACGAGGTCGTCGGCCGTCAGGCGGGAGGGTGTCAGGAGCAGGGAGGCCCGCGCAAGGGCCCTGCCCAGGGCGGCCTCGTGCCAGCGCCGGCCCCGCTCGGGGAACGTCTCGGGGGCCCGCCGCCAGGCCAGGTCGTGGACCATGACGGTCATGGGGGCCCGTCCCGCCGGGGGGACGGCCAGCGAGGTGGCATGCACGACGTCGAACCCGGGTGGCGGGCCGGCCCAGCCCCGGTCCCAGGCGGCCACCAGCGCCCGCGAGGGAAGGGCGGACGTCACCCGGGTGGTACCCAGGGTGGCTACTCGGTCGGGGGGCGGCGCGCCCGGGGACCGTCCCCGGGGCGGGCGGCTGGCCCACAGGGTCACCTCCGTTCCCGCGGCGACGAGGGCACCGGTGAGCGAGCTCACGTAGGTGCCGATGCCCCCCGGGACCCGCCGGCGGAGCTGCTCGGCCACGACCAGGGGCCGCGGGCCGGTCACCCCCGGGCCCCGCCGACTTGCCCGGCGGCCGCCTTCCGGTAGAGGTCGGCCATGCCCTCGGCCGTGCGGTCCCACGAGTAGCGGGCCACCTGGGCGTGGCCGGCAGCCACCAGGCGGGCACGCAGCCCGTGGTCGGCCAGGGCGGCCGACAGGGCCTCGGCCAGCGCCTCCACGTCGCCCACGGGAACGAGCAGGGCGGCGTCGCCCAGAACCTCGGGCAGCGAGCCGGCGTCGGTGGCCACCACCGGAGTGCCCGCGGCCATGGCCTCCAGGGGCGGGAGCCCGAAACCCTCGTAGCGGGACGGGAAAGCGAGCACGGTGGCCCCCCGGAGCAGGGCGGCCCGGTGCCCGCCGCTGACATAGCCCAGGCGGGACACCCGCTCGGGGTGGGCCATCTCGGCCACGGCCCGGTCTAGGCCGTCGGACCCCCATGCCTCCAGCCCGGCGATGACGAGCCGGACGTCGGGGTGCGAGCCCGCCACCCGGTCGAAGGCCCGGACCAGCGAAAGGTGGTCCTTGCGGGGCTCGACGGTGCTCAGCGACAGCACGTAGTGGTCCGAACCGGCCAGCCGCCGGCCCTCCTCGGGGTCGGCGTCGGGCACGGGCGGTACGGCCTCGGGCACGACCACCACCCGCGAGGGGTCGGCCCCCAGCAGTTCGACCACCTCGTCGGCCACGAACTGCGAGACCGTGTGTACCCACGCGCCCCGGGCCAGCGACAGGCGCAGGAGCCGGGGGTAGAACAGCGGGTCCCCGGAGCACAGCTCGGGGAACCGTTCAGGGGTCAGGTCGTGGATCGTGGTTACGGCCGCCGCCCCCCGGGTGGGCGGCACCACGAAGTTGGTGCCGTGGACGACGTCGACCGCGCCCGTCCACCACTCCGCGGGCGGGCCGGCCCACCGCAGCCAGGCCGCCCTCAGCGGCTGGGGCGGCATCGACCGGCGGATGTGGCGGACACCGGGGGGCAGGGCGGCCGCCAGCGAGCGGTAGGCCCGCCAGCTCAGGGCATAACCGGCGGCCTCGATGTCGTCCCTGCGGGCCAGCGCCTCCAGCAGCCCGTGGGCGAAGGCCCCCACCCCCGTCCGCGGGCCCACCAGTGGGGTGGCGTCGACCGCCACAGTCAGCTTGCTCACCACCGCCTCCGCGCCCGACAGCCCGTCGGCGGGACGGGTGACGCCGCCCGCCTGCTGCCCGCCCGCCTGCTGCCCGCTTACCGCTTCGGTCACCGGCGCCCTTTGCGCCGGCCTGGGATGGCCCGCCATCGGCCTTCCTCGCCGCGGGCCTGGGCCGGGGCCGTT
>JBFMCT010000031.1:0-30452 GCA_040754375.1 Actinomycetota bacterium | reverse complement strand
GGGGTGTGCCGTCCCCCGCGGGTAGCGGTCCCGGGGTGCGCTGCGCGGCCTCCTGGGCCGGGGCCGTCGTTCCCGTGGCGGGCGGGGGCCCCGGGGGCAGGGCCGACACCCGCTCGACTATGGCGTCGCGGTGGTCGGCCAGCACCTTGGTGAGCCGGTCGAGGTCCCGCAGGAGCAGCCGGCCCAGGTCGCTCACGGCCCGCCGCAACTCGTCGCCCGCGGCGTGCAGTTCGGCCGTGACCGTCTCGCGCATGGTGTGCTCGAGGGAGTCGAGGCGGGCTTCGATGGCCGCCAGCCGCCGTTCCACGGGGTCGTCCTGGTCGTCGAGAGGGGCCCGGGCGGATGGCGCGTCGTGCCCAGGGCCGGCCGCCGCACCGGGTTGGGGGATGTCGAGCGGCGCAGGCGGCTGCCACGCGCCGTCTTCGGCCGGGGCCGGGGCGTCCATCGGGGGCCAAGCCTACCGGGCGACCGGCCCGCCCCCCTTGGATAGCCTCGCGGCCCAGGAGGGGTGGGCTGCGACCGTGACTGAACCATTGAGCCCGCCGCCGCGGGTGGCCGCCTTGGCCGGGGGCGTGGGAGCGGCCCGCCTCCTGAGGGGGATGGTCGACGTCGTGGCCCCGGAGGCCGTCACGGCGGTGGTCAACACGGGCGACGACGTGGTCCTGCACGGTCTCCAGGTCTGTCCCGACCTCGACACCGTCACCTACACGCTGGCGGGC
The DNA here is from genome assembly GCA_040754375.1 of Actinomycetota bacterium. NCBI lineage: Bacteria > Bacillati > Actinomycetota > Actinomycetota bacterium. Next base: position 29,733 of record JBFMCT010000031.1, on the reverse strand, counting down.
GCCGTCGAGACAGGCCAGGGGTGGGGACTGGCGGGGGAGTCGTGGGCCACCATGGAGGCGCTGGGCCGCTACGCCCCGTCGGCCCCGCCGGGCTCGTCCGCCGGGGCCACGTGGTTCCGGCTCGGCGACCGTGACCTGGCCACCCACCTGTACCGCACAGGCCGCCTGGCCGAGGGCGCGGCGCTCTCGGAGGTGACCGGCGAGGTTGCGGCCGCCTGGGGGGTACGTGCCACGCTCCTGCCCATGAGCGACCAGCGGGTCGAGACCCGCGTCGACGTCGTCGGCGACGGTGAGATCGGGTTCCAGGACTACTTCGTACGCCGCCGCCACTCGGTGGTGGCCACCGGCGTGCGGTTCGCGGGGGCCCAGGCCGCGGCCCCGGCCCCGGGCGTGCTCGACGCCATCTCGGGAGCCGACGTGGTCGTGATCTGCCCGTCCAACCCCGTGGTCTCGATAGGCCCGGTGCTGGCGGTCCCCGGCATCGGGGCGGCGGTGGCCGCCCGGCGCGACCGGACGGTGGCCGTTTCGCCGATCGTCGCCGGTGCCGCCCTGAAGGGCCCGGCCGCCCGCCTGATGGCCGAGCTGGGCCACGAGCCGTCCGTGGTCGGCGTGGCCCGCCTCTACTGTGGGCTGGCGGCCACCCTGGTCGTCGACGAGCGCGACGCCTCCTTGGCGGATGCCGTCGAGCAGGCGGGGATGAGGTGCGTGGTGACGCCCGCGGTCATGCACGGGCGGGCGGAGGCGGCCGCCCTCGCCCGGGCCGTCCTGGCCGCCGCCGGGGCGCCGGTGGTCGCCCAATGGGGCGGGTTGAGCGCGACATCGTGAACGGTCTGCACATCTGGCCGGTCGTCGGCCTTCCCGAGGTGAGGCCCGGCGACCGGCTGGCCGAGCTCATCGCCGCCCGTGCCGAGCTGGCCGACGGTGACGTCGTGGTCGTCACCCAGAAGGTGGTGTCCAAGGCCGAGGGCCGGCTGGTCGACTGCCCGGCCGACGACGAGGCGGCTCGGATGGCGCTGGTCGAGGAGGAATCGGTGAGGTTCCTGCGCAGGGCCAACGGGCGCACGATCGTCGAGACGCACCACGGGTTCGTGTGCGCGGGGGCGGGGATCGACTTCTCCAACGTCCCGGGAGGCCAGGCCGCCCTCTTGCCCGTCGACCCCGACCGGTCGGCCCGGCGCATCCGGGACGGCCTGGCCGCCGTGTGCGGGCGGCGGGTGGCGGTGATCGTTTCCGACACGTTCGGGCGGCCGTGGCGGCGGGGGCTGGCCGACGTGGCCATCGGCTGCGCGGGCATCGGGGCCGTGCTCGACCTCAGGGGCACGACCGACCAGCAGGGCCGCGTCCTGCGGCTGACCGAGGTGGCCGTGGTCGACGAACTGGCTTCGGCCGCCGAACTGGTCATGGGCAAGGCGTCGGGGGTGGCGGCCGCCGTGGTGCGGGGCGTCGACCCCGACTGGCTGCGGGAGTCGTCGGTCCGGGCCGAGATCGTGCGCCGGCCCCACGAGGACCTGTTCCGGTGACCACCGCCCCCTCGGTGCCCGACGAGGCGCCCGCCCCGGTGGCCGGCGACGGTGCCGTTGACGCGCCGGCTGACCGGGGACGATGGCTCACGGCCGTCCGCCGCCGGCAACTGGCCACCGGTTCGGCGCTGCTCGGGCTGTTCACGCTCCTCTCGCTGGTCATGGCCTTTCCCGAAGTCGACAAATGGCGGACGGCCACCCCCGGCGACTACGGCGACCAGTTCCTCATCCAGTGGCTCATGCAGTGGGACGTCCACAGCCTGTTGAGCCGGTCGGACCCGCTGTTCCACCCCAACATCTTCTGGCCCAACCGCAACGTTCTGTTCTACAGCGACACCCTGCTGGCCATCGCCCCGGTCACCGCCGCTGTGGCCTGGCTCACCGACTGGACCATTGCCTACAACGTGGTCTACCTGTCGGGCTGGGTCATCTCGCTGGCGTCGGCCTACGCGCTGGCCCGCTGGGTGGGCGCCAGCCGGGCAGCCGCCGTGCTGGCCGGCATCGCCTTTTCGTTCGCCGCCGTCCGGCTGGGCCACTACAGCCACTTCCAGCTCCAGTTCGCCTATTTCGTACCGCTGACCGTGTGGTTGCTGCTGCGCTTCTTCGAGGAGAAGCGGTGGTGGCAGGCCGGGGCGGTGGGGATCTGCTGCGCGGCCGCCTTCCTCAACGCCGCCTACATCGCCCTCGTGCTCTACCCGACGGTGGCCGTGATCGTCGTGGGTTGGCTGCTGGCCGAGCGGGGCCGGCTGGGAGCCAAGGTCTGGGCCGGGCTGGCCTTGGCGGGGGTGGTCACGCTCGTGCTCACGGTCCCCTTCCTGCGGGAGTACCGGGCCATGGGGGTGTTCCTGTCCCGGGCCTACCCGCCCGAGGCGACCGTGACTCCCAAGAACTTCCTGTCACCGGCCCACGGCAGCTGGCTCTACGGCTGGATGCAGGACCTGACCGGTTCGCCCTTCGAGAACCGCCTCTTCTCGGGTTTTGCGGCCATGGGCCTGGGAGCGGTGGGCGGTGTGGCCGTGTGGAAGGGCCGTACGTGGCGGTGGCGGACCGCCCCCGTGACCGCGGCCGGCGCCCCGGGCGGGACCGGGCCGGGCTCGGGCGGGGATGATGCCGGGTGGGCCGGTGAGGGGGTTGAGGCCGGCTCCGACGGGGAAGTCGCCTCTCCGGCCCAGCCGCCCCCTTCGGCCATGGGGGTGGCCGCGGGTGCGGCGGGCGTGGCGGCGGGGCCGGCGGGGCCGGCGGGTGCGACGGCGGGGCCGGCGCCGGCGAGGACGGGCCCTACCGGGCCTGATCTGCGGCGACGGGGACTGCTGCTGTTCTTGCTGGCCAGCCTGGTGCCGCTGGTGTTGAGCTTCGGCAAGTACCAGTTCGTGTTCGGAAAGCCGGTGCCCCTGCCCTACCGGCTGATCGGCGGGCTGCCCGGGTTCGAGTCGGTGCGGGCCTTTGGCCGGTTCATCGTCGTGCCGTTGATGGCCCTGGGGCTGCTGGCCGCCCTGGGCTACGACCGGCTGGTGTCCAAACGGGGGGCACGGGCCCGGCTAGTCACCGCGGTGGTGCTGGGGTGCGTGATGCTGGCCGAGTACCGGGTCTCGCTGCACATGGCCCCACGGGTCGACCGTCCGGAGGTCATGGCCGTGAACCAGGCCTTGGCCCGGTTGCCGGACGGCCCGGTCGTCGAGCTACCCATGGCCGACAACCACGAGTGGACGTGGGCCTATATCGAGAGCCCCCGCATGGTGCTGTCGACCATCGACTGGAAGCCGCGTGTCAACGGGTACTCCGGCTACTCGCCCCCCGGCTACGAGAAGTCGGTCCGCCTGTTCAACAGCCTGGGCAACGGCCGGCCGGCATCGGCGGAGGCGCTGGCCTACATGGACCAGCTCCGGATCCGCTATCTGGTCGTCCGCATGGCCCCGCTCGACCGCGACCAGTCCATGCTGGGCCGCTCCTTCGTCGACGAGGAGGGGGCTGCCCGCTACGTGGCCGCTCTCCCCCCCGAACGCATCGAGTCCGTCAGCCGCGAGGGCGCGGCCCTGCTGATCCGCCTGCGCCCACCGCCGTAGGGGCACCGCTCTCGTCGAAGTAGAGCCACTTCGCCTGGAGACGCTCACCCGGGGGGTGGGACCAGTAGGCCGAGGGCCTCGGCGGTGGCCGCCAGCGGGCGCGTGGGCACGGCCGGGGGGCCACGGCCGTCAGGTCAGGGGACGGCCCGGATCGGTGAAGGGGGCCCCGTCGGGCTCGTCGGCGTTGCCCGAGATGCCCAGCCCGCCCCGGTGTGCAACCGGTGGTGGTGCGAGCACTGGGCCGGCAGGTCGTATGTTCGTCTCGTCAACCCCCGGCGCACTGGCCGGTGGTGTGGCCGGCGACGACGTTGTCGGCGTGGGCCGGGGGGGTGGGGTTGGAGAGGCAGACGAGGTGGCCGCCGATGAAGTTGGCGTAGATGTCGAACGGGGCGTCGCCCGCGTTGGAATTGGCGACGAGGTGGGAGCCGATGGTGTTGTGGCCCCGGAACTCGTCGATGAAGATGCTGCCCGCGCCGGGCTCACGGTCTCGCACTGTCACCGACCCACCCACGGTCGAGCCGGTGATCTCGAAATAGGTGGGCCACCGGCTCTCGATGTTGCGGGTGACCTCGACGTCCTCGTACAGAGCGACCGAGGCTCGCTGGGCAGCTATCGAACCGCGGACCACCGAGCTCTCCAGCTCGAGCGAGCCGCCGGGTTGGACGACGATCCCACCGATAACGGTCGTGCCGATCAGGTAACACTGGGACCCGGTAGGCACGACCACCGGTCCCTGCACGGTCTGGTCAACCACGCTGCCTGTACAGGTGGCGGCCGCACCCGCATGGCCGATCGCCACCAGTGATGTAGCACCGAACGCCAGCACCGAAATACCGGCTCGCCAAGTCCGCATATTGACCCGCCTCCCTCGGTGGCCGTAGCCACCCGTCCGTCGTTCCCAGGAGGCTATCGCGAGCCCCGGCCACCCGCGCTCCCCGCCTTGGCCAGGCGAAAGGCGATGAAGCCTGGCTGGCGGGTCAGCTTGTCGAAGTCGGCGGGGAAGGCAGTGGCCATCTCGGGCGCCGGTCGTGCCTCCTGGAGGGCCTCGATCACGAAGCCGGCCGTGAAGAACTGGGCGACGACCTCGGTCAGGGGCATGCGCCAGTAGCGGACGTGCCACCCCCGGTTCCAGGTCTCCTCGATGACCTCGGTCGTGAAGTAGCTCCCGCCGTGGATGGCCCAGTCGGCCGTGGGGTGGTGGGTCGATACCACCACCCGCCCCCCGGGTGCGAGGGCCCGGTAGACCTCGGCCAGGGCGCCGGCGCGATCGTCGAGGTGGTGGAGCACGAGGGCCATCACGATCAAGTCGAAGGAGCCGTCGGCCGCCCAGTCGAGAGGTGCCTCCAGGTCGTGCACCCGGAACTCGGCGGCTTCGGGGCAGCGCCGCCGGGCCAGGTCCACCATGGTGGCGCTGGCGTCGGCCCCGACCACCGCGGCCGCGCCCCGGTCGAGCAGTTCGCGGGCGTAGAAGCCGGGCCCACACCCGAGGTCGAGGGCCCGCAGACCCCGAACGTCCCCGCACAGGCCCAGGACCGTGGGACGGTCGTACAGCGCGTTGTAGGCCCCGGCGGCGGCGTGCTGCTCGAACTCGTGGGCGATGGGCTCCCAGTGGGGAACGGCCCCACTGCCTGTCACCGGGTTACCGGCTGCCGCCCGCTGCCCGCCCGCCGCCTACGGCGCGGCGCACTGGCCCAAGCTCGACCCGCCGACGTTGTTGCCGAAGTGCGTAATCGTCTGGTTGCCGCTGCAGATGAGGTTTCCCCGGATGTCGTTGCGGAGCAAGTCGACGCTGCTCGTCCCCCGGTTGTTGGTGGCGGCCAGGTTGCCGCCGATCTGGTTGCGGGGCCCGTAGAAGTCTTCGATGAAGATGGAGCCTGCGCCAACCGGGCGGTCACGGACGATGACCGAGCCGTCGACCCGGGCGCCGGACACCTCGACGTAGGTCGGCTGGCGGGCGTCGATGGAGTTCCAGACGTGAGCCCCGGGCAGGGCGGCCACGGTGCCGCCCGTAATGGTGACCGAGCCCCGCACCGTCGAGTCGGAGATGACGAGGGCGCCGGTGGACTGCACGATGACCGACCCGGTGACGACGGTGCCGTTCATGAGCTGGCACGTCTCGCCCGCGGGAACGACCAGCGGGCCGGTGAGCGCTTGTCCCGACATCACGGTCGTACACCGGGTGAGCGCCGATGCCGGCGATGCCCCCACCGCCGACGCGCCGACCATCACCCGCGGCTGCCAACGCTGCCCGAAGAGCCCTCATTGGTCCCCTTCCTCCGGTCCCACCGGCTCGCCTCCGGCGAGGCTAGTGCCGGGCGTCGCCCTATTTCCAGGCGCGCAGGAAGAGGCGGTAGCGGTGGAGGGAGTCGCGCTGGGTGGGGCGGTTGGCGGGATCGTCGTCGGCGTCGACCTCGCCGAAGCCCGCGGCCCGGCACAGAGCCATGGCCGCGTGGCGGTTGGGGACCCACCAGTTGCTGACGTCGGCGTTGAGCTCGTTGGACTCGAAGAACTCGCAGAACGAGTGGTGCTCGAAGCCGGGGACGGCCACTGCCTCGGTCTCGACGACGAGCAGGTTGCGGGTGAGCGATGCCACCCGCTCGAGGGCCAGGAGCGGGTGGCGCATGTGGTAGAGCACGCCCATGAAGAAGACGACGTCGAACGTGCCCAGCGGTTCGAGGTCCATGGTCATGAAGTCGCCGACCACGCTCTCCACCCGGCTGGCGCGGGCGCGGTGGGCGGTGTCGAAGCCCGCCTTGCCGGGCAGCTCGTGGGGCCGCCACAGCGTGGGGTCGTGGTGGTACTGCACGGGCACGGTGCCGTTGCGGCGGCACTCGTCCCAGTAGGCCTGCTGGCGGGCCAGGTCCATCGACCACACGTAGTGGTCAAGGGCGACGACCCGGGAGGCGCCTTCGGCCTCGGCCCGGAAGGAGAAGTAGCCGTCCCACGCGCCGATGTCGAGCACCGACTTGCCGGCCAGCGAGGGCAGGCGCATGGCGTCCCACTCCCGGGCCAGGTGCTCGGCGCTCTTGCGGCCGTCGCTGACGACGCCGCCCCCCAGGTCGATCGAGTGCCACCAGAAGGGCACGGTCTCGACCGCCTTGGCCAGCTTGCGTTGGTTGCGGGTGGCAGCCACCTTCATCTCCCCTGGGCCCGGTCGCGGAACCACCGCAGGACCTGACCGGTGCCCTCTTCGATCGTGGTCCACGGCTTCCAGCCCATGTGGACGGCTGCCTTGGACGGGTCGAGTGACGACCGCCGCAGCTCACCCTGGCGGGCTGGGGCGTAGTTGGGCGGGGACTCGGCCCCGGCCCCGTTGGCCATCGTCGTGTACAGATGGTTCACCGAGGTCTCTGTGCCGGTGCCGATGTTCATCAGCAGGCCGTCCCCCCGGGTGGCGGCCCGCGAGAAGGCGTCGACCACGTCGTCGACGAACACGAAGTCGCGGGTCTGCTCGCCGTCGCCGAAGATCGTGCACGTACGCCCGGCCAGCAGCAGGCCGGCGAAGATGGCCACTACCCCGGCCTCGCCGTGGGGGTCCTGGCGGGGGCCGTAGATGTTGCCCAGGGCCAGGCTCGTGCACTCGAGGCCGTGCAGCTCGCGGTAGGCCAGCAGGTAGTCGACGCCCGCCTTCTTGGACACGCCGTAGGGCGACAGGGGGCGCTGGGGGGCGGACTCGCGGATCGGGAGCTTGTCGGTCTCCCCGTAGAGCGTGCCGCCGCTGGCCGCGAAGACCACCTTGCGGCTGCCGGCCAGCCGCGCTCCTTCGAGGACGTTGATGGTGCCGATGACGTTGACCTCGGCGTCGAAGGCGGGCTGCTCCACCGAGACCCGCACGTCGGCCTGGGCGGCCAGGTGGAAGATCACCTCGGGACGGCGGTGGGCGATGAGCTGGACCACGGCGTCGGACCGGATGTCGATGCGGTGGAACGAGTACTCGCGCCTGGGGTCGGAGCGGGCGTCGGCCAGGTTGGCCAGAGTGCCGCTGGAGAGGTCGTCCACCACGTCGACCGAGTGGCCCTCGGCCAGCAACCGGTCGACCAGCGTCGAACCGATGAACCCCGCGCCCCCGGTGACCAGCGCCCGCATGGCGCTCACCCGCCCGCCGGGAAGCGCTCGCCGTCGAGGTAGGCGCCGGGGGGCACCTCCATGGCCTTGCCCACGACGCTGAGACCCCTCACCTGCGCACCTTCGCCCACCACGGCCTCCTCGCCCACGATCGAACCTTCGACGACGGCCCCGGCGTGGACCGACGCGCCGGCCATCAGCACCGAGCCCCGGACCTCGGCCCCCTCGGCCAGCCGCGCCCCGGCCCCGATCACCGAGCGTTCGACCCGGGCGCCGGCGTGTACGAAGGCGGCCGTACCCACCAGCGAGCCGCCTGACACGAGACCGTCGATCACCGGTTCGCCCAGCAGCCACACCGGCCCGTGGGCGCCGTCGCGCCGGACGGCGCCGGGGGCCGGGGGCGGCGGGCGCAACCCGTCGAGCAGGTCGAGCTGGGCCTGGAGGTAGAGGGCGGGCGTCCCGGTATCGAGCCAGTAGGCACCGGACACGGCCGCGTAGAGCACGCCCTCGGAGGCCATGGGGGGGAACACCTCGCGTTCGATCGACACCGCCCGCCCCACCGGGACCCGGTCGAGCACCGACGGTTCGAGCACGTAGGTGCCGGCGTTGATGTCCCCGCCGGCGGCCACCGCCGCCAGCTGGCCTGGGCCGGGTTTCTCCACGAAGGCCTTCACGCGACCGGAGGCGTCGGTGGTCACCAGGCCGTAGGCCGAAGCGTCGGCCACGTGGTGGAGGGCGATGGTGCCCTCGGCCCCCCAGTGCCGGTGGGAGGTGACGAGGGCGCTCACGTCGAGATCGGTGAGAACGTCGCCGTTGACGGCCACGAACGTTTCATCGACGCCCGCCTCGCGGGCCGCGTAGGCGATGGCCCCGGCCGTGCCCATGGGCTCGGGCTCCACCACGAAGCGCAGGGCTATGTCGCCCATCCGCCCCTCGGGGAACAGCGACAGGAACGGGCCCGGCCGGTAGCCCAGCGAGAGCACCGCCTCGGTCACCCCGTGACCTCCAAGGTGCGCCAGGACCCGCTCGATCATGGGGACCTCGGCCACCGGCAGCATCTGCTTGGGCATCGCCAGGGTGAGCGGCCGCAGGCGCGTGCCCTCGCCGCCCACCAGGACGACAGCCCTCACGGGACGGCGGTCGTGGTGGTCGTCTCTTCGACGGTCGTGGTGGTCGCCGGGAGCGTGGTGGTGGCTGCGTTGGGGACGTCGGACAGGTTGTCGAGCATCGGCTCGGACGGGGGCTTGCGGACCTCGGTGCCAGCGGGGACGAAGGCGATGGTGATCAACTGGTTGTCGGTCAAGCGGATGTCACGGGGGTTGCCCGTGAAGGTCCGGCCCTGGTCGCTCTCGGCCCGGGTGTCCCAGATCTTGGTGACGAGGCTGGCCTCCTGGCCGTTGCAGTCGTCCCCGTTGCGGTAGGTGCGCTGGTCGGTGGGCAGCTTGAGGGACGTGGCCGACGCGTCGATGCCGACGGCGTCGAAGTAGACCCCGAGGGTGGCCCGCTGGCCGGCGGCCTGGGAGCTGAAGGGGTGGACGTGGACGATGCCGTCGCCGTGGGTGTGGATGCCGAGCGGGTCGTTGCCGGTGTCAGGGACGTTGGGGGCGAACGTGCCGCACAGGTCGAAGCCGATGGCCGCGTGCCAGTGGTCGACGCCCACCTGGGGGGCCGAGGTGTCGGGCTGACGCTCGTTGCGGCTCATGATGACCAGGGCCGTTCCGAGCACGACGACGGTCGTGACCAGGGCCGGGAAGAACCACGAGCCCTGGCCTCGCTTGGTCCGCCCACCGCCGGTACGGGCGACCTTGGTGACCTTCCGGGTAGTTGTCTTGGCCATTTGGCACCAAACCTACCGGACGCCGCGTCCTACCCGGGTGCGAGGCCGGCCCTCACGGCCGGCTACGCCAGCCCTCGTAGGCCCGCTGGCCCCACGACAGGGCGGTGCGGGCCCCGAGGCCGGCGGCCACCGCCGGTAGGGCCAGGCGGTCTCGCCCACTGGCGCTCTTGCGGGCGAACCGCCACAGCGACCGGTGGTGCTCCAAGATCATGCGGTAGGGCGCCTGGTCGGTCGACACCCCGCCGGTGTGGACCACCCGGCCTTCGGGCTCGTAAGCCACCCTCCAGCCCGCCTGCCACGTCCGCCAGCACAGGTCGACGTCCTCGGCGTACATGAAGTAGTCCTCGTCGAAGCCCCCGACGGCCTGGTAGGCGCTGCGGCGGGCCATGAGGCACGAGCCCGACACCCAGTCGACCTCTCCCCGGTGGCTGTGGTCCCAGTCGGCCAGCTTGTAGGCCCGTGACCAGCGGTTGCGGGGGGCCACGTACCCCAAGAAGGCGTGACCGGCGGCCACGCCCAGTTCGGGGAAACGCCGGGCCGAGGGGTAGAGCGAGCCGTCGGGCTCCTCGACCCGGGGCCCGACGACGGCCAGGCGGGGGTCGCGCTCGAGGGCGTCGACCAGGGCCTTCACGGTCCCCGGTTCGACGACCACGTCCGGGTTGAGGACCATCACGTAGGGCTCGTCCACCTCCCGTACCCCCCGGTTGGCGGCCGTGCCGTAGCCCAGGTTGGCCCCGGTGGCGATGAACCGGGCGTCGGGGTCGGCGGCCGCCACCGCCTCGGCCGACCCGTCCTGGGAGTCGTTGTCGACCACCACCACCGTCTCCACGCCCTCGGACCGCAGGCTGGCCAGGCAGGCCACGAGCGCATCGCGGGCGTTGTAGTTCACCACCACCGCGGCGGCCGGGGAGTCGGGCATGGTGCCTCTCATGCCCTCCAGAACCGGTAGCGGGCCAGCACCCACAGGGCGCGGAACCCGTCTTTCCACGTGATCTTCTTGCCTTCGTGGTACTCCCGGCCGGCGTAGGAGATGGGCACCTCGTAGATGCGGTAGCCCCGGCGCAGCACCTTGGCCGTGATCTCGGGCTCGAAGTCGAACCGGTTGGAGTCGATCGTGATCCCGTCGAGCACCCGGCGGTCGAACAGCTTGTAACAGGTCTCCATGTCCGACAGCGTGGTGTTGTAGAGCAGGTTGGTGACGAGCGAGAGGAAGCGGTTGCCCACCCAGTGGGTGAAGAGCATGTTGCGGCGCTCGCCTGTGAAGCGGCTGCCGTAGACGACCTGGGCCTTGCCCTTGAGGACGGGGGCCAGCAGCTTGGGCCAGTCGTCGGGGTCGTACTCCAGGTCGGCGTCCTGGATCAGCACCAGGTCGCCCCGCACGTGGCCCAGCCCGGTGCGGATGGCCGCCCCCTTGCCGGCGTTGGCCGGGTGCTGGACGACCTGGACGGTGGAGTCCTCCAGGGCCTTGAGGATGTCGGCCGTGCCGTCGTGCGACGCGTCGTCGACCATGACGATCTCCAGGTCGAGGGGCAGGTCGACCTTGCGCATGCGCCTGACTATCTCGGCCACGGTGTTGCGCTCGTTGTAGACGGGCACGATCACCGACAGGGTCTTGAACTCGGGGACGTCGGCGGAGGGGTCAGTCACGGCGGAACCATTCTGCGGTGCGGGCCAGGCCGGTGGCCAGGTCGACGGCCGGTTCCCAGCCGAACAGGCTCTTGGCCAGGGTGATGTCGGGCCGCCGCTGGGTCGGGTCGTCGACGGGCAGGGGCTCGAAGTGCAGCTCGGACTTCGAGCCGGTCACCTCGAGCACGGCCTGGGCCAGGTCGAGGATGGTGAACTCGTTGGGGTTGCCCACGTTGACGGGACCGACGTGGTCGCTGTCGAGGAGGGCCAGCAGGCCCCTGATCTCGTCGTCGACGTAGCAGAAGCTGCGGGTCTGGCGGCCGTCGCCGTAGACGGTCAGGGGGCGGCCCTCGAGGGCCTGGACCAGGAAGTTGGAGACGGCCCGGCCGTCGTCGGGGCGCATGTGGGGGCCGTAGGTGTTGTGGCACAGCACGCCCGCTCCCGCCCAGAAGTTCTCGCGGCCGGGCACGCAGAAGTCGTAAACCAAAGGGGTGGCCGGTACTTCGACCACCTCGGTGACCGTGGCCCACACCACGTCGCCCCACCGGGGGGCGTCGAGCGACTGGCTGACGCCCCGGTCCCAGTCGAGGGGGCTCCAGGGGTGGACGTCGGCCACCGCCACCAGCCAGTGGGGGTAGCGGTGCGTCCGCCGGCTCACCGTGGGCACCAGGCCGAAGCGGCCGAGGATGACCACCAGGTCGTCCTTGAGCAGGTCGGACGTGGTGGAGAACTCGTGGCGGACGGTGTCGAAGCGAAGCCCCGACTGCCCGCCCTCGCCCTCGCGCAGCCCCTCGACGAACCACTTGAGACGGGCCAGGGGCAGGCCCATCACCCAGCCCGGCGCCCGCTTGGGCCCGGCCGTGAAGCCCAGGTGGGCGAAGAGGTCGAGCAGCAGCCGGGAGTGCACGTAGAGCGCGCCCCCGCTGCGTACCGTCCGCAGCCCGAGGTCGCGCTCGACGATCTTGGCCGCCTGGTCGAGGGTGGCCTCGGGGGCGGTGACCGAGACGAAGGCGTCGCGATCGGACTCGTATCGGCAGCCGCGGGCGCAGTAGAGCCCGAGCAGCCACAGCAGCTCGTTGCTGACGACCAGGGTGAGGGGTAGCTCGACCGGGTTGCCGGTGCCGTGAGGCTTGACCATGGCGTCGGCGGGCACGGCCAGGCTGAGCTCGCGCAGGGCACCCAGGGGGAGCTGGTCGCGCTCGATGCACGTCCGCACCCGCGCCCACATGGCCCGCCGCCGGTCCTTGGCAGTGGAGGGGGCGTGCCCCAAGAAGGCGGTCAGCAGGTCCTGGCGGTGCTCGTAGGCCGTTGCCCCGAGACCGGGAGCGCGCACGTCGAGCGTCCACGGGTCGCGGCCCCGGGCGTCCCACAGCTCGGCCATGTCCACCGTCGCCCGGTCGCGTACGACGACGTCGGCCCGGCCGGCCACGGCCACCTGGTCGCCGGGGCGCAGGTCGTTGACGGGCCTGGCCTGCGCGCCCCGCTCGGGGCCGCCCGGGCCGGGGACGAACAGGCTGTGGTCACCGGTCACCCGCACGGTACGGCCCAGCGAGGTGCGGACCTCGAAGCACGGGCCGGTGGGGGGGTGGCCCACGAGGGCCACGGCCATGCTGGCCCGCACGGCCCCCTTGCGGTCGAAGGCGGGCACCGTGTAGCCCTCGAGGTCGGAGAAGGGGGAGCCCAGGCGGGCGGCCAGGTCGCCGATGGCCTCTCGCCGCAGCTCGGTGCCGTCGTCGTAGAGGACCTGCTCGTCGGCCAGCACGGAGTTGAAGATCCGGACTATGCGCACGTCGACGCCGTGGTGGCGGTGGTAGGCCATCGTCATGGCCTCGGCGAAGCGTTTGGCCTCGTCGTAGACCCCCCGGGGCCCGATGGGGTTGACATTGCCCCAGTACGTCTCGGGCTGGGGGTGGACAAGGGGGTCGCCGTAGACCTCGCTGGTCGAGGCCAGGAAGTAGCGGGCGCCCTTGTCCTTGGCCAGGCCCAGCGTGTTGTGGGTGCCCAGGCTGCCCACCTTGAGGATGGGGATGGGGATGCGGTCGAAGTCGGCGGGCGAGGCCGGGCTGGCGAAGTGCAAGATGGCGTCCACCCGGCCGGGCACGTGGACGAAGTTGCTCACGTCGTGGTGCTGGAAGGTGAACGCCTTGTTGCCGAAGAGCTCGTCGATGTTGCGCAGCGAACCGGTCACCAGGTTGTCGATGGCGATGACCTCGTCGCCCCGGGCCAGCAACTGGCGGCACAGGTGGGAGCCGAGGAACCCGGCTCCGCCGGTGACGACGACCCTCACCGGCCGACGCCGCTGTAGGTGAAGCCGAGGCGCCGCAGGGCGGCTGGGTCGAGCAGGTTGCGGCCGTCGACCACCATCGGGGCGGCCAGCAGCCCGGCCACCTTGGTGAAGTCGAGCCTGCGGAACTCGTCCCACTCGGTGAGCACGACGAGCACGGCCGCGCCCTCGCAGGCGGCGTACGGGTCGGCGCACACCTCGATGCCCTCCAGGGGCCTGGCCACGGCCGGGTCGTAGGCCGCGACCGCCGCCCCCCGCTGGCGCAGGCGGGCGATGACCGCCAGCGCCGGCGAGTCGCGCAGGTCGTCGGTCCTGGCCTTGAAGGTCAGGCCCCACACGGCCACCCTCTTGCCGTCCAGCGAACCGCCGGCCAGGGCTTCGACCTTGCCGGCCATCACCTCGAACTGCTCCTGGTTGACGGCGAGCACGCCCTGGAGCAGCCCGAAGTCGTAACCAGCGTCGGACGCGATCTTTACCAGGGCGGTGACGTCCTTGGGAAAGCACGACCCTCCCCACCCGGGGCCGGGGCGGAGGAACTCGAAGCCGATGCGGGTGTCGTAGCCCATGCCCAGCAGCACGTCGCGCACGTCGGCCCCCACGGCCTCGCACACGTTGGCCACGGCGTTCACGTAGCTCACCTTGGTGGCCAGGAAGGCGTTGGAGGCGTACTTGATCATCTCGGCCGAGGCCGGGTCGGTGACGATCACCGGGGCTTGCACACCCCGGTAGAGCGCAGCCACCCGGGTGGCCGCCTCCTGGCGGTCGGCCCCGATGACGATGCGGTCGGGGTGGAGGAAGTCGTGGACCGCCGACCCCTCCCGCAAGAACTCGGGGTTGGACACGACCCACACGTCGTCGCGCCCCAGGGTCTCCTCGACCACCCGGGTCGAACCCACGGGCACGGTCGACTTGTTGACGACCACCGACTCGGGGGCGAGGACGGGGCCGATCTCGGCCGCCGCGGCCCGCAGGTACTGGAGGTCGGCGGCCCCGTCAGGGCCCTGGGGCGTGGGCACGCACAGGTACACGAACTCGCACGTGGCCGCGGCCTGGGCCGCGCCCACGACGAACTTGAGCCGCCGCCCGGCGATGCCCTCACGCACCATCTCGGTCAACCCTGCTTCCAGGATCGGTACCTCTCCGGCGGCCAGGCGGGCCACCTTGTCTTCGTCCACGTCCGCGCACAGCACGTAGTGGCCCAGGTGGGAGAAGCACGCCCCGGCCGTCAGGCCCACGTAGCCCGACCCCACGACCGCGATCCGGCTCATAGGGCGTTGGCCCCGGACGGGCCCGGCTCGCTGGCGCTCGCGCGGTCGGGGGCGCCTGCACGCCCTCGTTCCCTCGGGGGCGCAGCCCCCGCGGTAACCCGTGCGCTGTCCTCGCTCATGGGGGCCAAGAGTAGGGGGTGCGGGGTCAGGTCAACTCCTTGACGAGGTGGGCCAGCGTTTCATGGTGGTCGGCCAGCAGGGGCAGGCCGGCCAGGCGTAGGGCGGCGTTGTCGAGGACCGACGACGCCGGGCGGGGGGCGGGCCGGGGCGGGTCGAGCTCGGCCGTGGTGATGGGCGACACCAGGCCGGCGTCGAGGCCGGCCGCGGCCACGATGTCACAGGCGAACCGGTACCAGGTGGTGGCGCCTTGGTTGGTGACGTGGAACGTCCCCGGCAGGCGGCCCACGACCAGCCGGCGCACGGCCACGGCCAGGTCGGTGGCGAAGGTGGGGCAGCCCCACTGGTCGTCCACCACCCGCAGGGGCTGGCGGGCCGAAGCCCTGGTCAGGACCGTCTTGACGAAGTTGCGGCCGTGGCGCCCGCACAGCCACGACGTGCGCACAATGGTCGCGGCCGGCCCGGCCTCGTGCTCGCCGCCCAGCTTCGACCGCCCGTAGACCGACAGCGGGTTGGTGGCGTCCCACTCGTGGTAGGGCCGGCCGGCGGTGCCGTCGAAGACGTAGTCGGTCGAGATGTAGCAGAGGTCGGCGCCCGCGCCCCGGGTGGCTTCGGCCACGTGGCGCGTCCCCAGGGCGTTGACCGCCAGGGCTCGGTCGGGGTCGCCCTCGCAGCCATCCACGTCGGTCCAGGCGGCGGCGTGGACAACGGCATCGGGGCGGGCCCCGCCCACGGCCTGCATCACCTGGTCGCGGTCCGAGACGTCGAGGGCGGCCCGGTCGCAGGCCACCACGTCCCACGGGCGGCCTTGGCCGGGCTGGGCGAACGCGGCTTCCAGCTCCCGGCCGAGCTGGCCGCCCGCACCGGTTATCAGCACTCGCATCCGGCTCGCCCTACCCGCCCGGGGGGCCGGCCCAGGCCGACGCTTCCTGCACCGGGGCCCGGCCCCGGAGGGGCTCCCACCAGCCGCGGTTGGCCGCGTACCAAGCCACCGTCTGGGCCAGGCCCTCGGCGAACCCGATGGTGGGCGTCCACCCGAGCTCCCGCTCGATCTTCGAGGAGTCGAGCAGGTAGCGGCGGTCGTGACCGGGCCGGTCGGGGACGATCCGCTTCAAGTCCGCGGGCTTGTCCAGGGTGGCCAGCACCAGGTCGGCGATCTCGGCGATGCTGCGCTCCACGCCCGTGCCCACGTGGTAGGTCTCGCCCGGCCGCCCCCGTTGGAGGACGGCTTCGACGGCTCGGCAGTGGTCGAGCACGTGGACCCACTCCCGCCGGTTGTCGACCGACTCGTAGAGGGGGAGGGGCTGGTCGTCGAGGGCCTGGGCCACGAACAGGGGGATGACCTTCTCGGGGAACTGGTAGGGCCCGTAGTTGTTGCAGCAGTTGGTGATCGTGACCGGCAGGCCGTAGGTCTCCGAGTAGGCCCGCACGGCGTGGTCGGCGCCCGCCTTGGAGGCGTTGTAGGGCGTGCGGGGCCGGTACGGCGAGTCCTCGGAGAACGATTCGTCGGAGTCGAGGGCCAAGTCGCCGTAGACCTCGCAGGTGGAGATGTGGTGGAAGCGGGCCACCCCGGCCCGCCGGGCGGCCTCCAGCATCGACTGGGTGCCGATGACGTTGGTGCGGAAGAACCGGCCCGGGTCGATGACCGCCAGGCTGTTGTGGGACTCGGCCGCGAAGTGCACGACCACGTCGGTGCCATGGGCCGCCATGGCCTCCTCGGCCGTGGCCGTGTCGCACACGTCGGCTACGACCAGCGGCACCCGGCCCTCGAGGCCGGCCAGGTTGGCCCGGTCGCCGGCGTAGGTCAGCACGTCGTAGGCCACCACTGAGTCGTCGGGATGGTGCTCGGCCCAGTAACGCACGAAGTTGGACCCGATGAAGCCGGCTCCGCCGGTGACCAGGAGGTTCACCGGGTTAGACCAAGTCGACGCGCGAGTGATCGCCGAGGATCAGCCGGTGGGCTTGGGGGCGGGAGCGGGATCGGCACACTTCTACCTGCTTGCCTATCAGGGAATCGGCGATGCGGGCCATGTCGACGATCCTGCTCTGCTCCAGCACGATCGAGTGCTCGATCTCCGAGCGCAGGATCTCGCAGCCGTAGTAGACCGACGTGAACGGGCCGATGAAGCTGTCGACCACTCGTGTGCCCTCGCCGATGATGGCCGGGCCACGGATGATCGAGCGCACCACTTCGGCCCCGGGCTGCACCACCACCCGGCCCACCAGGCGGGACTCGTCGTCGACCATGCCCTCGATGGCGGGCTCGACGGACTCCAGTACCAGCCGGTTGCCCTCCAGCAGGGCCTCGACCTGGCCCGTGTCCTTCCAGTAGCCGGCCACCACCTGGCTGCGCACGGGGTGGCCCTGGTCGATGAGCCACTGGATGGCGTCGGTGATCTCCAGCTCGTCCCGCCACGAGGGCTGGATGGCCCGGACGGCCTCGTGGATGGCCGCGTTGAACAGGTACACGCCCACCAGGGCGAGGTCGGAAGGCGGTGACTTGGGCTTCTCGACCAGGCGCACCACGGTGCCGTCGCCGTCGAGCTCGGCCACCCCGAAGTGCTGGGGGTCGGGCACCCGAACGAGCAGGATGCGGGCCGCCGCCCCCTCCTCCTCGAACAGGCGGACGAACTCGGTGACCCCTTCGCCCAGCAGGTTGTCGCCCAGGTACATGACGAAGTCGTCGTCACCCAGGAACTCGCGGGCGATCAGCACGCAGTGGGCCAGGCCCCGGGGCTCGTCCTGGGGGATGTAGGTGACCTTCAGGCCCCAGCGCTCGCCCGTGCCCACCGCGCCCCGCATCTCATCGGCCGTGTCGCCCACGATGAGGCCCACCTCGACGATGCCGGCGTCGGCGATGGCCTCCAGGGCGTAGAAGAGGATCGGCTTGTTGGCCACAGGGACGAGCTGCTTGGCGCTCGTGTGGGTTATCGGCCGCAGCCGGGTGCCGGCCCCGCCCGCGGGGATGATGGCCTTCATGAGGGCCTCCTTGGTGCGGCCCCGGCCCTCAGCACGCGGGCTGCGTCGAGCCGCGGGCCTCGGGGGCCGGGTCCTGGGGGACGAGGGTGGTTGTCGGGCTGGAGTCGGGGCCGGCCGGGCTGGGGCGTACGCCCGCGTAGTCGGCGCCCACCACGAGGGCCAGGTCGACGGTGCCCAGGGTGGAGTCCATCTCCAGGCTGGCCCCTGCGATGAGGTAGCTGTGCAGCAGTTGGGCCTTGTCCTGCTTTCCCGGGCCGTAGCGGACGACGGTGCGGTCGTAGGTGAACGAGTCGGCGTCGCCCGGGGTGCCCGGCACCAGGAAACCGAGGCCCTGGAGCGCGAAGGCGGTTGAGCTGGCTGCCCCGTCGCCCCCGAACCCGTTGAGCACCCGTACGCGGGTGTCCGACGGGCGTACAGGCGGGACCTCGGCGGGCACTATGCCGTTGATCCGGTCGATGAGAGGCTGGGCCTCCTCCTCGATCAGCAGTTGCACGTCGGCCCCGCCGGGGGTGATCCAGCGCTCGGTGGGAAGGGTCTGCATGTCGACCGAGTCGGCGTCCAGCGACCGGAACCGCCGAGCGACGTTGACCATGTCCTTGGTCGACATGGCCGAGTCGATGGTCAGGTTGCTGACGCCGATGTTGACCAGGCGGTTGAGGGTTATGGGGTTGCCGATACCGGCCGAGAGGGCCTTGCGCATCATGCGGCGGATGAAGTCCTGCTGGCGGTTGATACGCCCGAAGTCCGACGTCTCGTCGGTCACCCACCGGCCGGCCTCGTAGGACTCGTAGAACCGGCTGCGCACGTAGGCCAGGGCCTGGTAGCCGTCGAGGCGGACGCAGCCCGCTTCGGGCAGGTCGAGGCCGCTGTAGTGGTCACGGGCGGGCGCGTTGATGTGGATGTCGAGCCCGCCCACGGTGTCGACGATGTTGCGGAACCCCTCCAGGTCGACCTGCACGTAATGGTTGATCTTGATCCCCAGGTTGTCTTGGATCGTCCTCACCAGCAACTGGGGGCCGCCGATGGCGAAGGCGCTGTTGATCCTGTCGTGGTAGCCGTTGATGTTCGTCCACAGGTCGCGGGGGATCGACAGGATCGCGGCCTTCTGCTGCACGGGGTCGACGTGCAGCACCATCATCGTGTCGCTCAGGCCGTCGCGGCCCGCCTCCGAGCCCGCCCCGGTGATGACGCTCAGGTCGCCCGAGACGTTGTCGCGGGTGTCGGACCCCACGAGGAGCACGTTCATGACCTTGCCGGGCTCGTCGTCGGCCAGGATGGGGATGTCGACCCGGGCGATCTTGTCGATCTGGTTGCGAAGGTAGAGGTAACCCCCACCGGTGGCCAGCACGGCCAGGGCGAGCAGCACGATGAGGCTGTTGAGCGTCCACGTGAGCCAGCGCGGGCGGTGGTGGCGCGACCTCGGGGCGCGCGGGCGCGGCGGGCCGGGAGGTCGGCCCCGGCGAACGAGGTCCGCGGGTGCAGCCACGGTCGAAGGCTACCGCCTCCGGTATGGCCCTCCTGGGCACGCTCCTATCCTGGGAGGGTGAGCGCCGCGGTCGATCTCGCCCTGGTCGGCGGGTGGAGGTGCAGTGGTCTCGAAGAGGTGACCGACGACCTCTGCGCGCTCGACGGCGCGGGCCGCTGGGTGGTGGTGCTGCCTTATGAGGGCCGGGCGGTCTGTGCCCGCTTCCGGTCCTGGCAGCGCGCCCCCGGCGGGCCCTACCGCCGGCGCTCGGCGGCCGTCCCCCTGGCCGGCTGGAGGTCGAGCCTCGACCGCGCCGGCTTCCTCCATGGGGTGCAGGAGGTGCGGGAGGCGATCGCCGCCGGGGACGTCTACCAGGTGAACCTGTGCCGGCGGCTGTCGACGGCCCTGCCCGACGGGTTCGACGCCCTGTCGTTCGGGGAGGACCTGCTGGCCGCCCATCCCGCCCCGTACGGGGCGGTGGTCGATCTCCCGTCGCTGGGGCTGCACGTGGCCTCGGCCTCCCCGGAACGCTTCCTGCGGCGCCAGGGCCGGGTCGTCGAGTCCCGGCCCATCAAGGGTACGGCGGCCGTGGCCGGCGGGTTCACGGCCAAGGACCGAGCCGAGAACGTCATGATCGTCGACCTGGTCCGTAACGACCTGGGCCGGGTGTGCGAGTTCGGCTCGGTGGAGGTGCCTGGGCTCTGCGACGTCGAGGCCCACCCTGGCCTCTTCCACCTGGTCAGCACCGTGCAGGGCCGGCTGCGGGCGGGGGTGGGGTGGCCCGAGCTGCTGGCCGCCACCTTCCCCCCGGGGTCTGTCACCGGTGCCCCCAAGCTGGCCGCCCTGGGCATGATCGGCGCCCTCGAGCCCGTGAGCCGCTCGGTCTACTGCGGCGCGGTGGGCTGGGTGGACGCCGACCGCCGCGAGGGCGACCTCAACGTGGCCATCCGCACCTTCTGGACCGAGGGCGGCGAGTTGCACCTGGGGGTGGGAGGCGGGATCACGTGGGGCTCGGCACCGGCCGCCGAGTGGGAGGAGACCGAGCTCAAGGCCCGGCGCCTGCTGGGGGCGGCTGCCGGGGTCGTGGCCGTCGGGGGGCGGGCGTGAGCCCGGTGGTGTGGCTCGACGGCCGCCTGCTGGATGCCTCCGAGGCCCGGGTCTCGCCCTTCGACCACGGTCTGCTCACCGGGGACGGGGTGTTCGAGACGCTACGGGTCTACCGGGGTGTGCCCTTCGCCACCGGCCGCCACCTGGACCGGCTGGCCCGGTCGGCGGCCGTCCTGGGCCTGGACGCGCCCGGGCCCGACGTCCTGCGGCCGGCCATGGCCGAGGTCGTCGAGGCCAACCGCCTGTCCGCCGGCCGGCTGCGGGTCACGGTGACGGGCGGGCCGTCCCCGCTGGGCCCGGCGCGGGGCCGGGGGGCCCCCACGGTGATCGTGGCCGGCGGGCCCATGGCCCGGTGGCCGGAGACGGCCGACGTGGCCGTGGCGCCTTGGCCCCGCAACGAGCGCAGCCCCCTGGTGGGCGCCAAGACGACGTCCTACGCCGAGAACGTGGTCGCCCTGGCCTGGGCCGAGGCCCGGGGGGCGGGCGAGGCGGTGTTCGCCAACCTGGCCGGTCACCTGTGCGAGGGCACGGGTACCAACGTGTTCCTGGTGGTCGGGGGGCGCCTGGTCACGCCCCCGCTGTCGTCGGGGTGCCTGGGCGGGGTCACCCGCGAGCTCCTGTGCGAACTGGTGGACGTCGAGGAGGCCGACGTGGGCGTGGAGGTGCTGGCCGAGGCGTCCGAGGCCTTCCTGTCGTCGTCGACCCGCGAGGTCCAGCCCATCGCCACCGTCGACCGCCGGCCCCTGCTCTCGGCCCCGGGGCCCCGCACGGCGGAGGCGGCTGCCGCCTTCCGGGCGCTGGTAGGCGCGGACCTCGACCCCTGAGAGCGGGCAGGATGGCCGCCATGGACAGCCCGTGCGCCCGGGTGGCCTCCATCCCCGGCAAGGGCCGGGGCCTGCGGGCGTCGCGCCCCATCGCCGCCGGCGAGGTGATCGAGCGGGCGCCGGTGATGGTCATGCCGGCCGCCGAGTGGCCCCTGCTCAGCCAGACGATCGTGGCCCGCTACTGCTTCAGTTGGCGCGACGGCACCGACGACACCGCCCTGGCCCTGGGCCTGTGCTCGCTCCTGAACCACTCCTACACACCCAACGTCTACTCGCAGCGGCACGTGCGCCCGCGGGTGATCGAGTTCATCGCCCTGCGCGACATCACCGAGGGCGAGGAGCTGACCATGAACTACCACGGCGAGCCCGACGCCACCGCCCCCGTCGACTTCCCGGTCAGGAAGTGACCGCCGGGCCTCAGGCCGGGCGCAGGTGGACCACGTCCCCGGCGGCCACGACGTGGCTCCCGTTGCCGTCGTCGAGGACCAAGTGGCCCTCGTCGGTGACGGCCACAGCCGTGCCTTCGAGAGGGGGGCGGCCCGGGCCCAAGTCCACCCGGGCCCGGCGGCCCAGGGTCGTGCACAGCCCTCGGTACCGCTCCAGCAGGGCTTCGGGGCTGGCCCGCAGGGCCCGGGCCAGGTGGTCCAGCAGCGCGGTCAGGACGGCTTCGGGGTCGACGGCCCCCCCGGCCATCCGGTCGAGCGACGCCCCGTTGGCGGGCGGGTTGGCCGTCCCCCAGTTCAAGTTGAGGCCCAGGCCCACCACCACGGCCTGGTCCGCCCCTTGGCCGACGGCCTCGCCCAGGACCCCGCCCACCTTGGCCCCGCCGGGGGTGACCACGTCGTTGGGCCACTTCAGGGCCAGGTCCACGGCGGTCACGGCCGTGCACGCCTCCACCGCGGCCACGGCCATGGCCAGGGTGGCGAGGGGGGCGGGGAGCCGGCCCCGCCCGGGCCGCCCTGGTCGCCCGAGCGCGACCGACACCAGCAACGACGACCCGGCCGGGGCCTCCCAGCGGCGCCCCAGGCGCCCCCGCCCGGCGCTCTGGTGGTCGGCCACCACCACCAGCTGGCCGGCCAGTTCGGGCGCCGCCCGCACCAGGGCGGCGGCCGTGGAGCTCGTCGATGCCAGCTCGGCGTACCGGCGTACGTCCCCGAACCAAGGCCCCTGCGGGGCGGCCGTGCTGGCGGAGCCGTCCACTGGGGCTGCACGATAGGGCGCCCATGTTCGCCAAGGTGCTCATCGCCAACCGGGGGGAGATCGCAGTGCGCATCATGCGCACCTGCCAGGACCTCGGCATCCGTACCGTCGCCGTCTACTCCGACCTCGACCACCGGTCGCTCCACGTCCGGCTGGCCGACGAGGCCTACGCCATAGGCGGGCAGACGGCGGCCGAGAGCTACCTCAACGTCGAGGCCGTGCTCGACGTGGCCCGCCGCAGCGGGGCCGACGCCCTGCACCCGGGTTACGGCTTCTTCTCCGAGCGAGCCGATGTGGCCCGGGCCGTGGCCGCCCAAGGGGTCACGTTCATCGGCCCGCCCCCTGAAGCCATCGAGGCCATGGGCGAGAAGATCGCCTCCCGGGTGACATCCACGGCCGCCGGGGTCCCACCCGTCCCAGGCACCCTGGAACCGGCCCGGTCGGCCGGCGAGGTGGCTGCCTTCGGCCAGCGTCACGGGTGGCCGGTGGCCATCAAGGCGGCCTTCGGGGGTGGCGGCCGGGGGATGAGGGTGGTGCACGACGCGGGGTCGGCGGCCGCCGCCCTGGAGGCGTGCCAGCGGGAGGCGCTCTCGTCGTTCGGGCGGGACGAGGTCTACCTCGAGCGTTACCTGACCTGGCCCCGCCACATCGAGGTGCAGCTCATAGCCGACACCCACGGCAACGTGGTGTGGCTGGGAGAGCGCGACTGCTCGGTCCAGCGCCGCCACCAGAAGCTGATCGAGGAGACGCCCTCCCCGGCCCTGCCCGAGCAGACGCGGGCCCGGATGGGCGAGGCGGCCGTGAAGGTGGCCCGGGCCTGCGGCTACACCAACGCGGGCACCGTCGAGTTCCTCTACCAGGACGGCGAGGCCTGGTTCTTGGAGATGAACACCCGCCTCCAGGTCGAGCACCCGGTGACCGAGATGGTGACGGGGATCGACGTGGTGGCCGAGCAGATCCGGGTGGCGGCCGGCGAGCCCCTGTCCTTCACCCAGGAGTCGGTCGTGAGGCGGGGGGCGTCGATGGAGTGCCGGATCAACGCCGAGGACCCGGCCGGGGGCAAGTTCCTGCCCTCCCCCGGGGTCATCACCCGCTTCTCACGGCCCGGGGGCTTCGGGGTGCGCGTCGACGCTGGCATCGGTGTGGGGGACACGGTCAGCCAGCACTACGACAACCTGCTGGCCAAGGTCGTGACCTGGGGCGCGACGCGCGACGAGGCCCGCCGCCGGATGGTCCGGGCCGTGCGCGAGACGGTCATCGAGGGAGTGGCCACCAATGTGGCCGCTCACCTGGCCGTCCTCGAGCACCCCGACTTCGTGGCCGGCTCCCATTCCACCCGGTGGCTGGAGGAGCGTCTCGACTTCTCGTCCATCGGCGGTGGTGGGGGGGTGCTCCACCCTGGCGCCCCTCGCCCGCCGGGGCGGGAGGTCGACGTAGAGGTCGACGGCCGGCGCTTCCACGTGCGGGTCCACGAGTCCGAGGCGGCCAAGGTCGTCCCCGGCCGCCCGCCTGCGGGCAGCCCCCAGGCCCGCGCCCGCCGCCGGGCCGAGGCGGCCGGGCCGGCGGGCGCCGGTCGGGTCACAGCCCCCATGCAGGGCACGATCGTGACCGTGTTCGTGGCCGTGGGCGAGCAGGTCGAGGCCGGCCAGGCCCTGTGTGTGCTGGAGGCCATGAAGATGGAGAACCAGGTGGAGTCGCCCGTGGCCGGCACCGTCACCGACGTGCGCGCCCGCCCCGGCGACACCGTGGCCGGTGGCGACCTGCTGGTGGTCATCGAACCGGCGTGAGGGCCCCTTCTGTGCGACTGGGCTGTCCGTGGAGGAAGGGTTACTGCACCAGCGCGCCTCGGGGTGCCCGGTCCTGATCGGGCCGCAGGTGCGCACGGCCAGGCTGGTGCTACGGCGGTGGCGAGAGAGCGACCTCGAGCCGTTCGCCGCCCTGAACACCGACCCCGAGGTGATGGCCCACATGCCGGACGTGCTCGACCGCTCGGCGAGCAACGCCATGGTCGCTCGTATTGAGGCCCACTTCGAGGCCGAGGGCTTCGGCTTGTGGGCCGTGGAGGTGCCCGGTGGTGTGCCCTTCGCCGGGTTCGTAGGCCTGAGCCGGGTGGGCTTCGAGGCCCCGTTCACCCCCGCGGTGGAGATCGGGTGGCGGCTGGCCCGGCCGTGCTGGGGCCGGGGCTACGCCACCGAGGGGGCGGCGGCTGCCCTGGCCTTCGCCTTCGAGCAGGTGGGCCTCGATGAGGTCGTCTCGTTCACCGGACCGGCCAACGCCCGCTCACGGGCCGTGATGGAGCGCATCGGCATGGCCCGCGACCGCGCCGGTGACTTCGAGCACCCCCGCCTGCCTCCCGAGCACCCTCTGCGCCGTCACGTCCTCTACCGCGCCCGCCCCAGGGCTTAGCCGGCCAGTGGTGGTCAGCGGCCGTTCGCGCCTTGTGTACCGCCGGTCATGAGCCGTCAGTCGGAGGCGTCGGCCAGGGACTCGGCCAGGGTGGGGTGGACGAGCAGGCTGTCGAGCACGTCGCTGACCCGCAGGCCGGCGGTCACGGCCAAGGCGATGACGGCGATGAGCTCGGCCGCGTGGCGGCCCACGATCGACCCCCCGAGGACCACGCCGGTGGCCGGGTCGGACACGATCTTGACGAACCCCCGGGGGTCGTCGTTGATCAGCGCCTTGGCATTGGCCGCGAACGGCACCTTGGTCACCCGGATCTTGCGCCCCAGGGCGAAGGCGTCGGCCTCGTGCACCCCCACCTCGGCGATCTCGGGTTCGGTGAAGATGGCCTGGGCGGCCAGCTCGTAGTCCAGGTGGCGGTGCTGGCGGGTGTGCAGGCCCATGGCGTGCTCGGCGATCTTGCGGCCCTGCATGGCAGCCACCGAGGACAGGGGCAGCTTGCCCGACAGGTCGCCGGCCGCGTAGATGTGGCTCACGTTGGTCTGGCAGTGCTGGTTGACGGGGACGAACCCCCGGCCGTCGACCTCCACCCCGGCGGCCTCGGCGCCCAGCCCGTCGGAGTTGGGCACCGACCCGATGGCCAGCAGCACGTGGCTGCCCCGGGCCTTGCGCCCGTCGTCGCAGTTGACGACCACGCCGCCCTCGGGGCCCAGGTCGAGGCTCTCGGCCTTGGCCCCCTTGAGCAGGCTGATCCCCCGGCGTAGGAAGTCGTCCTCCAAGGCGGCGGCCACCTCGGGGTCGCGTCCCGGCAACACCTGCTGGCGGCTGACTATCAACGTGACGTTCGACCCGAACGACCTGAACATGTGGACGAACTCGACACCCGTGACTCCCGAGCCCACGACCACGAGATGGGTTGGTATGGCCGGAGGGGGATAGGCCTGGCGGGTCGTGAGCACCCGGTCGCCGTCGGGGGCGGCCCACTCCGGGATGCGGGGCCGGCTGCCGGTGGCCAGCACGACCACGTCGGCCTCCAACTCCTCAGCCCCGGCCGGGCCGTCGACGGCCACCGTGTGGGCGTCGAGCAGCCGGCCCGTGCCTTCGACGAGGCGCACGCCCTGGCTGGTGAGCAGGTCGACCACCGAACCCCGCAGGTGGCCCTCGATGTCGGCGATGCGCCGCTTGAGGGCGTCGACGTCGACCGAGGCCGTGAGCTCGGCCAAGCCCATGCCCGCCGACCGGTGCATGAAGGCCATGGCGTTGCCGGTGGCGATCATGGCCTTGGAGGGGATGCAGTCCCACAGGTGGGCGGCCCCACCCACAACGTCGCGCTCCACGACGGTGACCTGGGCGCCGAGCTTGGCGGCGGTCGTGGCGGCCTGGTTGCCACCCGGACCGCCCCCTATGACGACCAGCCGGACGGGACGTACGGGCACGTGGCCAACCTACCCCTCCGGATGGCGGCGGCCACCCGGAGGGCCCAGGTTCAGCTCAGATGGCTACTGCCACACGTGGTAGGTCCGGTCATCGGTGCCCGCCAGGAACACGTCGAACCGGTTCAGCCCCCGAGACGTGGCGCCGGGGCCTTCGGACCACCGGTCGGTCTGGCGCCCGATGAACACCCAGCTACCCCAGCCCCCGCTGCCGTAGGCGACGGCGTAGACCCGGTTGTCGCTGCCCCGGGCGAACAACAGCAGGTTGCCGGTGTCCCACGAGGCCAGCTCGGGCTCAGAGTTGAGGGTCACGGCCGGGGTCATGGGGTGGTGAACTCCAGGGTTGCCGGCAATGTAACCAAAGGCCTTGCCCTCGACGGGCTTGCCCCAGCCCGACCAGCCGCTGCCGTCGTAGAACTTCTGGTGGAGCTGGTTGTCAGCGCCCCGCACGAACAGGTCGAGGCGCTCGCCGCCCCAGGCCACCGACGCCGGGTCGGACCGCACCTCGGCGTCCCCGTGGAGGCCGCCCGACGGCTTGCCGTGGAAGATCCAGCCCGAGTTCCAGCCGACGTGCGGGCCGTCGTAGAAGCGCTCGTAGACGTCACCGTCCACGTTGACGACGAACACGTTGAGGCGGTTGACGCCCCGGGTGGCCAGCGTCGGGCTGGCCGTGAGCTTGCCCTCGTCGTCGAGCCCGGCCCCGCTGACGAGCGGGAAGGGCCGTACCCACTCGGACCAGTTTGCCCCGCCGTTGTTGGAGAACTTCTGCCACAGCTTGTCGTCGGTGCCCTGGACGAACACGTCGAGCCGGCCTGGGCCCCACGAGGCGATGGCCGGGTTGCCCTGGGCCCCGCCCGGGGGGCCACCCAGGTTCACGTACCCGGTCCAGGCCGTGTTGGGGAAGTCCTCGCGGGTCCAGAAGATCTCTCCGCCGTCACGCACGACCACGTCGAGGCGGTTGAAGCCCCGCACCGAGGCCGCCCCGGGGGACGACTTGGCCCGGTCCGCGGACTGGATCTCGTTGGGCCCGTGACCAGGACCGCGGGGCGGCAGGGTGGTGCTGGTGGTCGTCGTCGAGGTTGAACTTGTACTCGAGGTTGAGGTTGAGCTGGTGGAAGAAGTGCTGGTAGACGAGGTGGTGGTCGTGGCATTGTCGTTCCAGGTCACGACCAGCTCGGCGATGTAGTCATCGTTGAGGGTGAAGGTGTGGAGGTTGCCGGAACTGTCGACCGGGCTGGCCGAGCCTCCGCCGCTGCGGGTACCGACCACCGAGGTAACCGCCGCCCCACCGGCGGGCACGACCTCGAAGACCTGGGCGGGTACCGAGCCGTGGAAGAGGCTGGCCGTGACGCTTACACCCCCTGGGGGGGTGGGATCGGTCGTGGCCGCCCCGCACACGCTGGGTGACGTGCACGTGAGCGTGGTCGTGTAGACGGCGGCGTAGGCCGAGCCGGGGAACGCCAAGGCGCCTCCGACGAGCCCGAACATCAGGGCCAGCACGGCCAGGGGGCGCCTGCGCGCCACGGGTTCAGCCATTGCGTACCTCCTGGTTGACGGTCCGCGCGTTCATGCCCTGGGTGGGTCGCGCAGTCGTTCGGCCTCGCACGGGGGAAGGCGTGCTGCTCCGCCCCTCGCCGCGGGACCGGCATGGCTGATAGCTCACAGCCGGGCCTCCTCGGGTTGGTCTCGACCCCAGCCTAGGCGCGCCCAGGGCCCCCATGTGCAACGCGTCCGTAACATGAGCTCTAAGCGGCGATGAGGGCCACACCGACCACCGCCGCCGCAGAGGCCTGGGTGCCGATGGCCAGGCGGTGGGCCGGGCCCGACCAGGATTGGAGGCGGAGGTGCAGCCGGTGGAGCTGATCGGGGCCGCGGACGCCCGCCCCGGCCAGCACCAGGGCCCCCCTCACCGCCCCGAAGGCCGTGCCGATGGCCAGGCCACCGATCGCCGAACCGCTCAGGAGGGCGGCCGCCAACGCGAGGTATACGGCCGAGGTGCTGACGATGGTCACCACGCCCAGGCCGAGCTGGGCGCCGAAGCCTGAGCCGTAGACCCAGCCCCGGTAACGGTCGAGCCACAGCTCGTTCACCTGGCGGTGCACGGTCGGCGGGTGAAGGCCCCCGACCCCGGTATCGAGGGCCGCCCCGAGCACGGCCAGGGCCACGAACACCAGGGCCGCCCACCGGCCGGGGGCGCCTAGGGCGGCACCGGCCAGGCCCAGGGCGGCCCCCAGGGCGGCGGCCGACGCCACCGAAGCGACCAGGTAGGACCCGACCGTGACTCCCCATCGTTGTCGGCGTCCCCGCTCCCCGAGCGGGTGGATGCTGGCCAGCATCGACTCCCCTCAGGGCGACCACGTCGAGCGCAGGCCAGCGGCCATGGCCACCGCGATCCCGGCGCTGACCAGCGCGGCGGTCACCACCGCCCGCTCACTCCCGGCCGGCCCGGGCGTCGTCGCCCGCCCCGCCTGTCCCGGGCCCGGCCGGCCCCGACGGCGGCCCGGCGTCGGGGTAGAGGCGGGGGTCGCCGGGGCGGATGCCGGCGGCCAGGAGCCGTTCGTCGGTGTCGGCGTGGCCACCCTCGGCTTGCCGCCCCGCCGAGCCGTCTCCGACGGCTTGGCGCAGCAGGGCGCTGACCTGTGCCCAGTCGGCCCCCGCCCCCTGGCCGACGACTGCTCCGGTCCTGCCGTCCACGTGGACGAAGTAGGGCGTGGTGGGAACGCCGTAGGCGTCCCACGCCGGGCTGGACATGACCACCGGGTGGTCGGGAGGGGCCAGATGGGCCACGCGGCCGGCATCCTCGGCCCCCATGTCCTTGGTGACGATCACCAGCCGGGCGCCGGCCGGCAGGCCGAGGTCGGACGGTCCGTGGGCGAAGGCGTGCCAGAAACCGGTGCAGGTGGCGCACGTGCTCGACAGGAAGGCCACCAGGGTGTCATGGCCCGTCCCCCGCACTGCCACCTCGACCGGTGCCCCGGCCGGGGTCGTACCCGAGAGGTCGCTGCCCTCGGCAACCCCGCTCACTGCTGGGCGTCCGTTCGTCCAAGGGCGGGACCTCAGGCCGACGGCCACCGCACCCGCGCCGGCCGGGTCGGCGCCTACCCCCAGGCGGTGGAGCGATCGCAGGATCTCGGCGTGGGTGCGCAAGAGACCGACCACCAGCAGGGAGAGCAGCACGAGGGCGACACCCTGAAGAACGACGAGCGACGCCATGGTCCTCAATTGCCGGGACCCGCGCCCGCCGGGGCCCGACTGGCGGCGATGGCTTGGGCCAGCACCGTGAGCACAGCCCAGGCCAGGGCGGTAGCCGTGGCCGCCAGGAGCAGGAAGGGCACGCCCGCCAGCGGTTGGCCCCGCATGGCCGCGGCCAGGTTGCCGCCTCCGCCCGCGGCAACGGCTGCGGCCACGGCCGCGGCCGCCAGGTTGAGCACCAGGTGGAGGGCGGTGGGCGGCGACTGGCGGGCGCCGAAGCACCCGCAGTCGGCGACCGGGGCCCGGCGGGCCAGCGCCAGGGCCACGAAGCCCGCGAAGGCGGCGTAGAAGCC
>JBFMCT010000030.1 GCA_040754375.1 Actinomycetota bacterium | reverse complement strand
TCGTCGGTGGCCGGGGGGGCCTCGTCGGTGGCCGGGGGGGCCTCGTCGGTGGCCGGGGGGGCCTCGTCGGTGGCCGGGGGGGCCTCGTCGGTGGCCGGGGCCGCATCGGCGGGGACGCCGCCCTGCTGGTCGAGCAGGGCCTTCAGCCCGTAGGCGAAGTTGCGGGGCAGGGCGGCCAGGAGGCCAGCCATCTTCTGCAGGGGTGCGGCCAGCGCGCCTGCGAACTGGGCCAGCAGTACCTCCCGGGGCGCGACGTCGGCCAAGGCGCCGGCATCGGCCGCGCTCAGGACGGACTCGCCCAGCAGGCCGCCCTTGATGACCAGGTTGGGGTTGGTACGGGAGAAGTCCCGCAGCGACTTGGCCACCAACACGGCGTCGCCCTCGACGAAGGCCACAGCCGTGGGCCCCGTGAGCAGGTCGTCGAGCCCCGACAGGCCGAGGTCGGCCGCGGCCAGGCGCACCAGGGTGTTCTTGTAGATCTTGTACTCGCCACCCGCTGCCCGCACGGAGTTGCGCAGGTTGGCCAGGTCACGGACGTTGAGGCCCCGGTACTCGGTGAGCAGGGCGGCGCTGGACGAGGACAGGCGCTCGCGCACCTCCTCGACCACTGCGACCTTCTCGGGTCTCGGCTTCTCGGCAGCCATCTTCCTCCTCGTGGGCGACGCGCGACGCCTCTGTCGAGGAGAGCGTCACCTCGTCAGGCGGGTGGCCTTTCGGACCACCCCTTATGCGCCTGGGCGCACCGGATGTCTACGGCAACAGGACTGGTTGTGAACTACAGCGTAACTCAGGAAGCGGCCGCGGCCGCCAGCTCGTCGTCGAGGGCCCGCATGGGGTTGGGGTCGACCCTGACGCCCGGGCCCATGGTGGACGAAAGGGTGACGCCCCGCATGTAACGGCCCTTGGCTGCGGCCGGCTTGGCCCGGTTCAGCTCTTCGATCACAGCCCGGACGTTCTCCAGCAGGGCCACCCGGTCGAAGCTGACCTTGCCCACCGGCACGTGGATGTTGCCGTAGCGGTCGGTGCGGTACTCCACCCGTCCACCCTTGAACTCCCGGACGGCCCGGCCGACGTCGTCGGTGACCGTGCCCGTCTTGGGGTTGGGCATCAGGCCGCGGGGGCCCAGGACCCGACCGAGCCGGGCAACCTGGGCCCGCATGAGGTCGGGGGTGGCGATGGCCACGTCGAAGTCGAGGAACCCACCCTGAACCCGCTCGGCCAGGTCGTCGGCCCCGACCACGTCGGCACCCGCCTCCCGGGCCTCCTGGGCCTGGGCCCCGGCCGCGAAGACGGCCACCCTCACGGCCTTGCCCGTGCCCGCCGGCAGCCCGACGGTGCCCCGCACGATCTGGTCGGCCTTACGGGGGTCGACCCCGAGGCGCACGGCCAGCTCCACAGTCTCGTCGAACTTGGCGAACGACAGGCTCTTGACGAGGTCGACGGCCTCGCCCGGCGAGTGGTGGCGGTTGCGGTCGAGGCGGCGGATGGCGTCCTCGTAGTGCTTGCTGTCCCTGTTGTTGTTGCCCATGCCCCGCTCCCCTAGTTGACCCGGATGCCCATCGAGCGCGCCGTGCCCGCCACCTGGCGCTTGGCCGCCTCGAGGTCGTTGGCGTTGAGGTCGGGCAGCTTGGTGCGGGCGATCTCCGCGACCTGCTCGTCGGTCACCGACCCGGCCGCCTCCTTGCCCGGGCTCTGGGAGCCCTTGTCGACCCCGGCCGCGGCCCGCAGCAGCACGGGCGTGGGCGGCGTCTTGGTCACGAACGTGAACGACCGGTCTTCGAAGACGGTGATCTCGGCCGGGATGACGGTGCCCCGCTGCGACTCGGTGGCCGCGTTGTACTGCTTGCAGAACTCCATGATGTTGATGCCGTGAGGGCCCAGAGCGGTCCCGACCGGGGGCGCGGGCGTAGCCGCGCCGGCCGGGATCTGGATCTTCACGACCGCGGCGACGCGCCGCTTGGCCATCTTGTTCTCCTAAAGCTTGGCGACTTGGCTGAACTCGAGCTCGACGGGTGTCTCGCGCCCGAAGATGTTGACGAGCACCTTGAGCTTGAGCTGGTCCTCGTTGATCTCGGCGATCTGGCCCGAGAAGTCGGCGAACGGCCCTTCTTTCACCCGGACGCTCTCGCCCGCCTCGTACATGGGCCGGCGCATGGGCTTGCGCCCCGTCTCGACGCCCTCGGGCTGGACCTGGAGGATGCTCTCGACCTCTTTGCGGGACAGGGGCGTGGGGCGGGCGCCGAGGCCCACGAATCCGGTCACCCCCGGGGTGTTGCGCACCACCCGCCACGAGTCGTCGTCGAGCACGCACCGAACGAGCAGGTAACCCGGGAAGACCTTCTTCTGGACGACCACCCGCTTGCCACCCTTGAACTCGATCACGTCCTCCATGGGGATGACGCACTCGTAGATCAGGTCCTCCATGTTCATGGAGGCGATACGGCTCTCGAGGTTGGACTTGACCTTGTTCTCGTAGCCCGCGTAGGTGTGCACGACGTACCACGCCCCGGGCCGGTCGTAGGGGCTCTCGACCCGGGCCGGCACCTCGTCGGCTTCGTCCTCGCCGTCGCCGTCGCCGTCGAAGGCGGCCGCAACGGCGTCGTCGGGGTCGGGGACGCCCAGCAGCTCGTCCTCGGTGAGGAATGGGGCGGAGACCTCGGCGTTCTCGTCGGGCTGGTCGTCGTCGGCCGGGGTGGCGTCGCTCATGTCCTGAACAGCCAGATGACGCCCTTACCGAAGGCGAGGTCGAGCAGGAAGATGAGGGCGGTGAGCAGCAGCAGGGCGATCAGCACGATCGTCGAGTAGTGGATGACCTCTTTGCGGTTGGGCCACGCCACCTTGCGAAGCTCGGCCCGTACCTGACGCAGGAACTCCCGGGCCTTGACCCGCTGGTCGGGCGGCTTGGGCGCGGGGCGGCCCGCGCCCTCCTTCCGGACGGGCGCGCCCTCACGGTCGACCTGACCCTGGCGCTGCATCATCCGCTTCATTTCTCGGTTCACGGCGACCTCTGGCACGACAGCGTGCGATCAGCTTCTGGAACGTTCTGTTCGAGCAGTTCTGTTCGAGCAGGGCAGGAGGGACTCGAACCCCCAACCGCCGGTTTTGGAGACCGGTGCTCTACCAGTTGAGCTACTGCCCTTCGGGGTTCGGTCCCTGGGCTTGCGTCGAGGATACCTCGCGGGCCAGGGGTCCGCCCCCCGGGCAGACGTGGGGCCCCGTTCAGGAGAGGAACTAGCTGGCCAGGCGGAGCTTGTTGCGGTGGCGGGCACGGGTGGCGAGCACGAAGGCGCCAGCCGCTCCGGCGGCGGTGGCGGCCGCGATGCCCCCCACATAAGCGGCCCGGCGGCCGCCAAGAAGGAACCTCATGGCCCGGCGCTCGCTAGCCGCCTCCAAAGTGGTGAAGATGTCGGCCAGGACCCCAGGGGCGGGCTCGAGCACCTCGGTCCGCAGCTGGTGGAGGGCCTTGAGCAGCTTGCGGTACTGGGCCAGCTCGGCCTGGCAGCGCAGGCAGGCGTCGACATGGCGGCGCAGTTCGAGGTCGGCCACGGCCACGCCCTCCACGATGCCGGGCAGGGCCGCGGCCACCGAGGCACAGGTCAAGCCCGACCCGTTACGGGTGGGGTTCCCGACGTTGGAGCCTCTAGACGGCACGGGCCCTCTCCTCTCCGGGCAGTGGGTACAAGCGCTCCCGCAGCTTGCGGCGGGCCCGGTGGAGCCGGACCTTGGCCGCCGCCTCGGTGATGCCGAGCTCGGACGCGATCGCTTCGTGGGGCAGGTCGTAGACGTCCCGCAGGACGACCACAGCCCGCAGGCGGGGCGGTAGCTCGCCCAGGGCCTCGGTGACCCGGTCCCGCAGCATGCCTGCCTCGGCCACCGCCTCAGGGTCGATCTCGGGCCTGGTGTCGGCCACGGGCTCGTCGTCGGACAGCTCCTCGGTGCGGTTCTTGGTCCGCTTGGAGAGGTAGGTGGCGGCGCAGTTGGCCGTTATCCGGTACATCCACGTGGAGAACCGGGCGTCGCCCCTGAACCGCTTGATGCCTCGGAAGGCGCGTAGGTAAGCATCCTGGAGCACGTCTCGTGCGTCCTCTTCATCCCCGGTGAGCCGGTAAGCGAGCGTGTAGATGTCGGCGTGGGTGGCGCGCACGAGCTCGTCGAAGGCGGCGCGGTCGCCTTCTTTGGCCGCTGCGACTAGCGCAGCCTCCTGCTCGGTGGCACCCACTGCCTGCTCAGACCCCGCGGGGGAGCTACTGGTTACCGGGTCTCGCGGTGGACCGTGTGCGAGCGGTCCCAGCGGCAGTACTTCTTGATCTCCATGCGTTCACGGTCGTTCTGCTTGTTCTTCATGGTGATGTAGTTGCGCCGCTTGCACTGCTCACAGGCCAAGGTGACCTTGACCCGCTTCTCACCCTTGGCCATCTTCGTCGCTCCTTCTCAACACTTCTCTCGTCCGGCGGGACGGGCAATGGTAGCGGCGGGCGGACTCGAACCGCCGACCACTCGATTATGAGCCGAGCGCTCTGCCAACTGAGCTACGCCGCCAGGGTCTTTCTGGCGAGCCCCCTGTCGGAATCGAACCGACGACACCAGCCTTACCATGGCTGTGCTCTGCCGACTGAGCTAAGGGGGCGTTTCACTGCGCCGACCATGCTATCGGAGCCCCCAGCGGTGCTCGTAGGGTTCACGCCGTGCGCGAGCCCATTGACGTCCGCCTGGCCCGCCAAGACGACGCCGAGGCCATCCGGGCTATCTACAACCCGGCCGTGACCGCCACGACCGTCACCTTCGACCTGGTCCCCCGCACCCTTGCCGAGCAGCAACAGTGGATCGCCGAGCACTCCGGGGCCCACCCGGCGGTGGTGGCCACCGGCCCATCGGGCCAGGTCGTGGGCTTCGCGTCGCTGAGCCCCTACCGTCCCCGTCCGGCCTACGCCACGACCGTCGAGGACTCGGTCTACGTCCACCCCGACCAGCACCGCCAGGGCGTGGGCCGGGCTCTGCTCGAGGATCTCCTCCGCCTGGGCACGCTCCACGGCTTCCACGCCGTCATGGGCCGCATCGTCGACGGCCACGAGGCCTCGATCGCCCTCCACCAGGCCTGCGGGTTCCGGGTCGTGGGCGTCGAGAAGGAGGTCGGGCGCAAGTTCGGCCGCTGGCTGGACGTCGTCCTGATGCAGAAGCTGCTGTAGTTAGATGGCATCCTGATGCAAATGTGACGCAGCCTGTATCTTGCTCTCTGTTTCATCTCTAAGGTTAGGGTCGGCTTCCGTCACACTGCCCTTCAACGAGCACCACGTCCGGTCCGTTCGCCGAGAGCGCGCGGTGATGGTTCACGGAGGCCGGCCGTGACCAAACCGTGACCACCGCCGAGTGCTGGACCAGCCGACCGTGGGCGCTGTCGCCGAGGCGGATGGCATGCTGACCAGCACTTTTGTCCTGAGTGGGCCGGGCAGGATTCGAACCTGCGAAGGCTTTGCCGGCTGATTTACAGTCAGCTCCCTTTGGCCACTTGGGTACCGACCCAGGGGTAACCCGGTCAGGTTACCCTGCGCCGGCACCACCACTGAGGGGTTACGCCTCCGGCCCGGTGGTCGGGTTAGCGTTGGTCATGCCGTCCTTCGACGTCGTCTCCGAGCTCGACCTGCAGGAAGTCCGCAACGCCGTGGACCAGGCCCAGAGGGAGGTGTCCACCCGGTTCGACTTCAAGGACACCGGGTCGGCCGTCGAGCTGGCCGACGGCGAGATCCGGATGCGGTCAGCGAGCGAGGACCGCCTGCGGGCGCTGACCCAGGTCCTCGAGGAGAAGCTGGTCCGCCGCCAGGTCTCGTTGAAAGCCCTCACTTACGGCAAGGTCGAGGAAGGTTCCAAGGGGACGGTCCGCCAGGCCATCACGCTGGCCGCCGGTATCAGCGACGAGAAGGCCCGGGAGATCAACCGCTTGGTCAAGGACAAGGCGGCCAAGGGCGTGTCGTCACAGGCCCAAGGCGAACAGGTACGGGTCACGGCCAAGAAGAAGGACGACCTTCAGGGGACGATCGCCGCCCTGAAGGCCCATGACTTCGGCATCCCCCTGCAGTTCAAGAACTTCAGGGACTGATCAGGGGCCTCGTCGGAGCGGCCAGCACCCGGGGGGTGATGGGCGAGAGCAGCTCGTGGGTCACCTGCCGGGCCCGGACCAGGTCGATGGCCCGCATGTCCTCGGCCGTGGCCATCGGGGGGGAGGACTGCGTGGCGGCCGCGGCGGTCAGGCGCACCGAGCCGTTCTCCCGGCGTACGCTGCGGGCCCACAGCTGGGGGCCGTCGCTGGAGGTGGGGCCGCCGAGCGATCCCGAGCCCATACGCCGGAGCACGCCCGCGGCCGTCAACGGCCGGGGGAGACCGACCCGGTAGGAGGCCAGCACGGCGGGGGCGCCGGCGATGGCCTCGGCCAGCCACCGGTCGACGATCGGCTTGGGGTTGACGGCCGCCCCGCCCCGAGGATGGATCTGGATGTGGACGTGGGGAGCACTGTCGTCCGCGTTACCCGTCGAGCCGACGAACCCGACGACCTGGCCCTGTTCGACGTGCTGGCCCGACCGCACGTCCTTGGGGAACCGGTCGAGGTGGGCCAGGTAGTAGTAGGTGCCGTCGGACGTGGTGACGTAGGCGGCGAGCCCCCCGGCTCCCTCGGAGGCGAACTCGACCCGGCCGGCCACCGGCGCCCTCACGGGTGTACCCCGGGCCGCGAACAGGTCGGTCCCCATGTGGAGGTGGAACTGGGGGGTGAACCGGGGCATCAACCAGTCGTCGGTCCAGTAGACCTCGCCCGCGATCGGGAACTGGCCCATGCCAACGATTGCCGCTTCCTCGTCGGTGAGACCCTGGTCTGTCAAGGGCCGCAGTGCCTCGAGGAGGGCGAGGCTGTTGTTGCTTCCGGTGCGGACCACCGAATTGACGACCCGCTGGGCGTCGGCTGGCACGGTGCGCGCCGTGGTGCCACTGCCCGACGACGGCTCACCGGCCGTGGGAGGCGACGGCGCGTGGTCCTCCGGCGGGGGCGGAGGCGCCTCGGTCGACGGAGGTGCGGGCACGGTCGTCGTGGTCGGCAGCAGCCTGCCCAACAAGTCGTCAAGCAGGCCGGCCGTGGTGGGGGGTGACTGCTGGGCCGCGATCGGTGCGGGCGGCCCCACGTCGGCGCGCGCCGTCAGCGCCCCTCCCGTGATCAGTCCCGCCAGGGTGGGGACGAGGGCGAGCATTGAGCGGGCTCGTCTCGGCACGTCCCCATTCTGTTCGACATCGCCACCCCGATTCCTGCCTGGCGGCGCTCTATCGCCTCCACTCGCCGGCCCGCAGGCGGGCGACCCGGTCCTCGACGGGCGGGTGGCTGGCGAACCAGTTGGCAAACTGGACCCGGCGGCCAGTCAGCGGGTTCACGATGTACTTGCCGGCCTGGACGGGGTCGACATCCATCGGAACGGCCCGGGCGCCCTGCTCGAGCTTCGACAGGGCCCGGGCCAGGGACTCCCCGTCACCCAGGAGCCGGGCCCCGGTGCGGTCGGCCTCGTACTCCCGACTGCGGCTGAGGGCCATCTGCAAGACGGCGGCCGCCATGGGGGCCAGCAGGGCCATGGCCAGCAGGGCTATGGGGTTGGCGTTGCGGTCGTCACCCCGGCCGCCGCCCAGCATGGCGCCCCACATGGCCATACGGGCCACGAAGGTGATGCCCATGGCCACGGCCGCGGCCACCGAACCGATGAGGATGTCGCGGTTGCCGATGTGGCTGATCTCGTGGGCCAGCACTCCCCGCAACTCGTTCCAGTCCAAGATCTCGAGGATGCCCTGGGTGACGGCCACGGCTGCGTTGTCGGGGTTGCGGCCGGTGGCGAAGGCGTTGGGCTGGCGGTCAGGGGTCACGTACAGCTTGGGCATGGGCATGCCGGCGGCCGCCGTCAGCTCCCGCATGATCCGGTAGTACTCCGGCATCTGCTGCTCGGTGACCGGTACGGCCCGGGCCGACTTGATGGCGATCTTGTCGGAGAACCAATAAGAGGCGCCGACGAAGGCCAAGCCCAGCAGCAGCCCGATGAACATCCCGCCCCGCCCGAAGAACGAGCCCCCGAGAACGAGCAGGCCCCCGAGGAAGGCGAGCAGCGTGTAGGTCTTGAACGTGTTCTTGCTCATAGCCATCAGTTAAACGCTTCGGACGCCCGGTTTCGTTCCAGACCGGGGGGCGCACCGGGCCGGCGCCGACCCCGGCAGGGCCCGACGTTAGGGTGGGTCGCCGGGGCCGGGCGCCAACACGTCGCCCCACGCACCCGCCGACCAGCCATGACACCACTTCGACGACGCCCGGCCGTCCCCTGGAGCGGTCTTGCCGGGCCCCCGCGGGGGTGATCTCGTCGCCACCTTGACCTGGACCGAGGGCGTCCATCCCGGGTTCCGGCGGTCGATGGTCGACGCCCTCCCGCTGTTCGCGGCCATGGGCCTGCTCATGGCCGGGCATGGGCTCACGTCGACCCTCCTGGGGATCCGGGCCGGCATCGAGGGCTTCCGGCCCACGGCCACCGGGTTGGTGCTGTCGGGCTATTACGCCGGGTTCCTGGTGGGTTCGCTGGCCGCAGCCCCGACGATCCGCCGGGTGGGCCACGTCCGTGTCTTCGCGGGCCTGGCCTCGCTGGCTTCGGCCGCCGTGCTCGTCCACGTCGTCAGAGCTGACCCGCTTCCTTGGCTCGTGTTGCGGGTGGTCTCGGGCGTGTGCCTCTCGGGCCTCTACGTCGTCACCGAGACGTGGCTCAACGGCGTGGCCACCAATTCCACCAGGGGGGGGATGCTGGCCGGGTACATGGTGGTGGTGACGGGTGGCATGGCCGCCGGCCAGCTCCTGTTCTCGGTGGCCGACGCCGGCGGGTTCGCGGCCTTCGTGCTGGCGTCGGTACTGGTCTCGTTGGCCGTCGTCCCGGTGGCGCTGGCCAACGTGCACGCCCCCGACGTGCCCGACCCCCATCCCCTGTCGCTGCGGGACCTCATGAGAGCGGCCCCCCTGGCCGGGGTCGGGGCCGCGCTGTCGGGGTTCCTCGGTGCGGCCGTGGTCAGCGGCGGGGTCATCTTCGCGGCCGAGGCCGGCCTGCGCCAGGGAGCCACGTCGGCCCTGATCTTCGCGGCCCTGGCCGGCGCCCTGCTTCTCCAGTTCCCTCTGGGGCGCTGGTCAGACCGCACCGACCGCCGCCTCGTGATCGTCGCCGCCGGTGCGACCGGGACCGTCGCGGCGGTGGCCGCCGCCTTCGCCGGCCCCGACCGGCTCGTGCCTCTTGTCATGCTCATGGCCGTGGCCGGGGGCATGGCCTTCCCGCTCTATTCCCTGGCCAACGCCCACCTGAACGACTACCTGGCCGACGGCACCCGGGTGGCCGCAGGCGCCCGCATGGTGCTGATGAACGGGATGGGCGCAATCGCCGGCCCGCTGGTCGTCGCGGCCACCATCGAGGTGTCGGGGCCGGTGGCCATGTTCGCCGTCCTGGCCTCCGCCTACTCGGTGGTGGCTGTGTACGCCCTCTACCGCATCACCCGGCGGGCACCCGCCGCTGAAGCGGAGCGGGCCAGCTACGTGCCCGTGCCCGTCGGGAGCTCGATGACCATCGCCACAATGGCCGACGGCGCGGGCGACGAGCTGTACGAGATTGTGGACGGCACCGTGACCGCCGGGGACCGGACGCTGGCCTATCAGGAGCAGGGCACGGGCGAGCCGGTCGTCCTCGTCCACGATCTCGCTGGTCCACAGGACGCCTGGCACAGCGCGCTGTCGCCCTTAGCGGCCGACGGAGTGCGGGCCATCGCCCCCCAGATGCGGAGCGAGGCGGCTGGGGTGGAAGAGCACGTGGAGGACCTGCTCGAGCTCCTCCGGGGGCTGGTCCTGCCCTCGGTGACACTGGTGGGCACCGGCACCGGCGGCGAGCTCGTCGCCCGCTTTGCCGCCGACCACCCCGACAGGGTGAACGCCGTGGTTCTGGCCGCGAGCGCCGCCGATGTCCCCGACCTCGACGACAAGCCCGTCCTCGTCCTCGACCACCTCCCCGGCCGCGATGCGCCCGAGTGGCTGGCCGACCAGGTGGCCGACTTCCTCCGCCGCCGCTCCGCCCCGGCTGCGGACCTGCTGTGAACATGATCTGGCAGGCGGCGCTGGTCCACGGCCCTTCGGCCCAGGTTGGGCCGGGTTGGGCCGGGTTGGGCCGGGGCACGGACCTAGACTCAGGCCGAAGCCAGCGGAAGCGACGAAAGCAGACGCGTGCGGGCGAACGTACTCACGGGGCGCCAGGCCTTCGAGCAACGGCGATGGCCCGAGGCGGCGGACCTCCTGGCCGAGGCGCACCGCGAGTCCCCCCTCGACCTCGACGACCTCGAGCGGCTGGCCACGGCCGCCTATCTCGCAGGGGCCGAGGCCGACAGCGACCGCTTCCTGACCGCTGCGCACCACGAGGCCCTCGCACGGGGTGACCTCCCCCGAGCCGCCCGCCAGGCATTCTGGATCGGGTTCAGCCTCGCCTCCCGGGGCGAGCTGGCCCAGGCCGGAGGTT
Organism: Actinomycetota bacterium; assembly: GCA_040754375.1. Classification (NCBI taxonomy): domain Bacteria; kingdom Bacillati; phylum Actinomycetota; species Actinomycetota bacterium. The sequence continues at coordinate 30,444 of JBFMCT010000030.1, read as the reverse complement.
GGATCGCCCGCGCCCAGCGCGTCCTCGACGAATGCGGCTCGGACTGCGTCGAGAACGGCTACGTGCTCGTTCCTGTGGGCCTGCGCGAGCTCGACGCCGGCCACGCGGCCGAGGCACGCGAGACCTTCGAGCGGGTTGCCGGCATAGGAGGGCGCCACGGCGACACCGACCTGACCACGCTGGGACGGGTCGGCATGGGCCAGGCGCGGATCGCCGAGGGCGATGGTCCGGCGGGCCTGGCCCTCCTCGACGAGGCCATGGTGGCAGTCACCGCCGGCGAGGTCTCGCCCCTGGTCGCGGGACTCGTCTACTGCGCGGTGATCGAGGCCTGCAACCGGAGCTTCGACCACGGGCGAGCCCGGGAGTGGACGATGGCCCTGTCGCGCTGGTGCGCAGCCCAGCCGGGACTGGTCGCCTACCGAGGCGCATGCCTGGTGCACCGGTCGCAGGTGATGCTCCTCCAAGGCCGCTGGCACGACGCCATCGACGACGCCGAGGCGGCCCGCGACCAGCTCTCCCGTCCCCAGCCTCGCCCCGCCCTCGGGGCCGCCTGGTACCAGCGGGCCGAGCTCCACCGCCTGCGCGGTGAGCTGGGGGCCGCCGAACGGGGCTACCTGGAGGCGAGCGGCTGGGGCCACGACCCTCAGCCCGGGCTGGCCCAGCTGCGCCTGGCCGAAGGCAACCCGGCAGCCGCGGGCGCGGCTGTGCGCCGGGCTCTGGCCGAAGCCACGACCCCTGCCGACCGCGCCCGCCTACTCCCTGCGGCCGTCGATGCCTTCCTCGCCAGCGGCGACGTGACCGGCGCCGGGCAGGCAGCCGAGGAGCTCGACCGGGTTGCCGGCCAGCTCGGCGCGCCCCTCCTACGTGCCCGCGCCGCCTTCGCCCTGGGCTCGGTCCGCTTGGCCACGGGCGAGACCGAGGTCGCGCTCGAGCACCTGCGCGCCGCCAGCGGGGCGTGGCAGCACCTCGACGCCCCGTTCGAGGCGGCTCGGGCGCGGGCGCTCACGGCGCGCGCCTACCAGGCCCTGGGCGACGGGGACACGGCCGCGGTCGAGCGGGAAGCGGCCCGCCGCGTCTACGAGGGACTAGGCGCGCGACCCGCGCTCGACGAGCTCGCGAGTGGGGGTGGGCCGCCACCAGCAAGCCGGGCGCCCGACCATCCGCTGACGTCACGGGAGACCGAGGTGCTGCGCCTCCTGTGCGCGGGGACGAGCAACAAGGCGATCGCCGCCCAGCTGTTCGTGAGTGACCGAACCGTCGACCGCCACGTCAGCAACATCCTTACCAAGCTGGGCCTGTCGTCGCGCACCGCGGCGGCCGCCTGGGCCTACGAGCACGGCGTCGTGTAGGCCTCCGGCCCCGGGTTGGGTGAGACCACCCATTGGCGGCTGGGCCGGTGAATGGGTGTCACCACCGATGCGGCCCCGGTGGGCGGTTCCCTACGGTCCAGGGGTAAGGGAACCAACCGAAGGAGTGCCGGTACATGCCTGCTACGACGCTCACCGAACAGACCCGCACAGCCTGGGACCGCATCGCGACCGGGTTCGACACCCATGTGACCGACCGCAACGTCGAGCTCGGGAGGCTGGCCCTGAGCCGCGTCCCGGTCGGGCCCGGCACCCGGCTGCTGGACGTGGCCGCGGGAACGGGGGCGCTCGCCCTCCCCGCGGCCCGGGCCGGGGCCGATGTCACGGCTGTCGACCTCTCCCCCGAGATGGTGCGCTTGCTGGTCCGTCGCGCCGAGTCCGAGGGGCTGGCCTGCCTAACTCCCTTGGTGATGGACGGCCAGGACCTTGACCTGGGTGATGCGACGTTCGACGTGACCGCCTCGCAGTTCGGCGTCATGCTGTTCCCCGACCTGGCCCGAGGGATCGGCGAGATGGCCAGGGTGACCAGGCCGGACGGGACGGTGATGCTCGTCGTGTTCGGTGCCCTCCCCCACCAGGTCGAGTTCATCTCGTTCTTCGTGGCCGCGGTGCGCAGCGTCCTCCCGTCGTTCGAGGCGCTGCCGGCCGACAGCCTGCTGCCCCCCTTCCGCCTGGCCGACCGGGAGGCTCTGCACCGCCACATGGCCGACGCCGGGCTCGACGAGATCAGGATCGAGACCGTGGACCACGCGGTCCCCCTCTCGCCCCCGGTGCCCGGGGCCGAGCTGGTGGAGGTCGTCGCCAACAGCAACCCCATCGGGACCGACCTCGTCAACCGCCTCACCGCCCGACAGCGCTCCGAGGTGACCCGGGTGCTCGACGGCATGCTCGGCGAGCGGGCGACGGGCGACGACCCGTGGCTCCACAACCCCGTCCACATCGCCACCGCCACCCCCGCCCGCACCCGCCGGTGAGCCCCGGACCGGACGGCTCCCGGCAGACCGTGGCGGGCCACGGACCTCGGACCTCGGGCTATGGGTAGTAGCCGGAGTGGAGGTAGATGCAGGGGACGCCCTCGTCGCGGAACATGGCCTGGTTGCGGGCGTCGTCCTCGATGGCCAGGCGGGGGTCGAACCCCAGCTCGCGCAGGTCGGTCACGGTTCGCCGCTTGAACTCGAGGGACGCCCCGTAGTCGCCGTAGGGGCGCATGACCAGCAGGTCCCAGGGGAGCTTGTGGCGGTCGAGCCACTCGAGGGTCGGGCGGCGCACGCGCACCGGGCGGCCGGTCAGGAGCACGACGGTGACGGCCGGGTCGATGAGCTCGACCAGCCGGGCGACCTCCTCGACGACCGGGTCGTCGCCACAGGCTTCGAAGAACGCGTTCCAGTCCTTGCGGCCCGGGCCGGCGAGGAAGTGCTGGCGGCCGGTGGCGTCCGAGAGCACGCCGTCCATGTCGAACACGACGGCTGGCCCGGCCGGCCTCGGGGCACCCTCACGCCACCGCCAGTGCGAGGGGACGGCCACCGGTTCGGGGCTCATTCCTCGGCGGGGGCCACGTGGGCGCGCTCGCGGATCTCCTCGACCACCGCCGGGTCGGCCAGCGTCGTCGTGTCGCCCAGGTCGCGCCCGTCGGCCACGTCTCGCAGCAGGCGGCGCATGATCTTGCCGCTGCGGGTCTTGGGCAGGTCGTCGGTGAAGATGACGGTCCTGGGCCGGGCGATGGGCCCGATCTTGGCGGCTACGTGGCGCCGCAGGGCCTCTCCGTGCTCGGTGCCGCCGAGCTCACCCCCTCTGAGGGTCACGAAGGCGACGATGGCCTGGCCGGTCGTGTCGTCCTTGGCCCCCACGACGGCCGCCTCGGCCACCGACGGGTGGTCGACGAGGGCCGACTCGACCTCGGTGGTCGACACCCGGTGGCCCGACACGTTCATCACGTCGTCGACCCGGCCCAGGAACCACACGTAGCCGTCGTCGTCGAGCTTGGCCCCGTCGCCCGCGAAGTAGCGACCCTCAAAACGCGACCAGTAGGTCTGGCGGTAGCGCTCGGGGTCTCCGTAGATGCCGCGGAGCATCGAGGGCCACGGGTGGGTGAGCGTCATGTACCCGCCGCCCACCTTCACGGGCTGGCCGGCCTCGTCCACGACCTCGGCGCCGATGCCGGGCAGGGGAAAGGTGGCCGAGCCCGGCTTGAGGGTGGTGGCCCCCGGCAGGGGGGCGATCATGATGGCGCCCGTCTCGGTCTGCCACCACGTGTCCACGACCGGGCACCGTCCCCCGCCGATGTTCTCGTGGTACCAGACCCAGGCCTCGGGGTTGATGGGCTCGCCCACCGTCCCCAGCAGCTGGAGCGACGACAGGTCGTGGGCGGCAGGGTGCTCGACACCCCACTTCATGAAGGTGCGGATGGCCGTCGGCGCGGTGTACAGCTTGGTCACCCCGTAGCGCTCCACGATCTGCCACCAGCGGTCACGGCCGGGGTGGTCGGGCGTGCCCTCGTACATCACCGAGGTGGCGCCGTTGGCCAGGGGGCCGTACACGATGTAGCTGTGGCCCGTGACCCATCCGATGTCGGCCGCGCACCAGTAGACGTCAGTGTCGGCGTGGAGGTCGAACACGTAGCGGTGCGTGAACGCCACCTGGGTCAGGTACCCGCCCGTCGTGTGCATGATGCCCTTGGGCTTGGCCGTCGTCCCCGAGGTGTACAGCAGGTACAGAAGGTCCTCGCTGTCCATCGCTTCGGGGGGGCAGTCGGCCGACGCGCCGGCCATCAGGTCGTGGTACCAGAGATCGCGGCCGTCGACCATGGTCACGTCCACACCGGTGCGGCGCACGACCACCGCGTGGCGCACCGACGGCGTGCCCTCCAGGGCGGCGTCGGCGTTGGCCTTGAGGGGGACGGACCGGCCTCGCCGCCACCCGCCGTCGGCCGTCACCACGACGGCCGCGTCGGCGTCGTTGATGCGGTCGCGCAGGGCCTCGGACGAGAACCCCCCGAACACCACCGAGTGGGCCGCCCCGATGCGGGCACACGCCAGCATGGCCACCGGCAGCTCGGGGATCATCGGCATGTAGATGGCCACCCGGTCACCCCGGCTGACCCCCAGGCCCTTGAGCACGTTGGCGAAGCGGGCCACCTCGTCGCGCAGCTCGGCGTAGGTGATCGTGCGGGTGTCACCCGGTTCGCCCTCCCAGTGGTAGGCCACGCGGTCGCCCCGGCCGGCATCGACGTGGCGGTCGAGGCAGTTGTGGGCCACGTTGAGCCGGCCGCCCACGAACCACTGGGCGAAGGGCGGGGCCCAGTCCAAGATCGTGTGCCAGTCGTCGTACCAGTCGAGCAGGTCAGCCGCCTGGCGGGCCCAAAAGCCCTCATAGTCTCGGTTGGCGTCGTCGTACATCCATTGGTCGACGACCAGGGCCTGGCCCTTGAAGTGCTCGGGCGGCGGGAACGTCCGGTCCTCGACGTAGAGGTCTTCGATCGTGACCTGGTCCTCCGCCACTGGCTGAACCTCCTGGGGCGACGCGTCCGGACTGCCGAGCCTAGGCCGGGGCGTTGACGACCACGCTGCGCACGGCCCGGTCGTGGAAGGCCTGGCGGCGGCGGTCCCACAGCGGGGACAGGGCGTTGACCACTCCCGGGATCACGAAGGCGTAGAACAGACCGAGGTACACGAGGCGGCGGAGGGCGGCCCGGCGTGGGCCGATGGCCCCGCCCGTGTCGGCGTCGGCCACCAGCACGCGCATGGCCATCTTGCCCACCGATGCCTGGCGCGGGCCCCCGTCCATGAGGGCCGAGTAGCCCACGGTAGCGGCCACCGACAGCATCAGGAGCAGGGGCTGGGCCTCGAAGCGGACCATGTCCCCGTCGCGTACGAACTCGGCCAAGCCCAGCGAAATACCCAGTACCACGAGGGGCGCGCCCACGATGAGCCCGTCCACGAAGTAGGCGATGACCCGTCGCCACCACGCCGCCGGCTGCCCGACCTTGGAGGGGGCGGCGTCGGGCGGGGGTGGCGGCCAGTCGGCGGCCTGGCGGGCGTCGGGGGCCGGGAGCCCGTCGGACGACGAGGACGGCGGGGGGGGCGGGACCGAGGGCGGAGGCGGTCGGTCGGAGGGATCGCGCGACGGAGGTTCCACGGGGCCGAAGCTACCCAACCTCCCACTCCAAGACCCGGAAGGCCCCCAAGCCCCGGGGATCGGTGAGGGCGGCCGCCTCCGACAGGACGCTGCGGTGGCGGAGGGCCTCGAGGTCGCCGACGTGGGCCCGCTCCTCCCACCGCCGGCGGGCATCGTCGACCACCTCGTCGAGCCCGTGGGCCCGTAGGAACTCGGCCTGGCTGCGGTCGTTCACGGGACGGGCCACGGCCGCCAACTGGTCGGCGGCCACCTCGCACGTCACGTCCTGGGCGCCCAGGGCTTCGAGGGGGTGGCCACCCCGGCCGTGGCCCCGGTAGGTCCGCAGCCATTGCGACCACGGCCGGGCGGCCATCGAGGCGGTGGTGTCGGCGTAGTCGACCACCACCACCCGGCCCCGTTCGAGGGCGGCCAGGGCCTCCCGCAGCCAGGCCCGGGCGTGGTGCTGGAGCGGTAGGCGCCCCCCGGCGGGCGCGTCCGGGGCCAGCTCGCCCGCCTCGGAGGCCACGTCGGGCGGCGCGGACACCACCACCTCGGCCAGGTCGGCCCCCACCCTGATCTCGGACCAGCGCCCCGAGGGCGAACGTTCGAGTAGACGGAACGGCAGGTTGTCGAGCAGCTCGTTGGCCATGACCACGCCCTCGAACGGCCCGGCCGGCAGCTCGGCCAAAGCCGTGACCAGTGGCCCGCTCCCGGGCACGGCCCGGGGACCGAGGTCGGGGTCGGCCGCCACCACCGGGCCGAGGACGAGGCCGGCGGGCTCGAGGGCCAGGCGCCGGGACTGGGCCTGCCGCCATGCCTCCGAGCGCTCGACCAGCACGTAACGCAGGGCAGGCGAGCACTCGGGTGCTGCGGCCAGGACAGCGGCCGCCAGCGCGCCGGCACCGGCACCGGCCTCGACGACCACGTAGGGGTCAGGCCGGCCCAGGGCCGCCCACCAGGAGTCGAGCGCCCGGGCCACGACCCGGCCGAACAGCGGGCCCACCTCGGGGCTGGTGATGAAGTCACCCCCGCCCCGGCCGGCGCCCGAACCGGCCGAGTAGAAGCCCCCGGGCCCATAGAGCGCCAGGTCGAGCACCTCGTCGAAGCGCAACGGCCCCGAGCGCCGGGCCCGCTCGGCCACCGCCCGAGCGACCGTCAGCTCCTCCCCCATGGGAGGGTCAGCGCACGAAGGGTGCGAGGTCGCCGAGCCGGGCGAAGAGCTGGGGGTAGACCCCGATCACCAGCACCACGGCGGCGGTGAGGCCCAGGGCGGCCGTCAGCGACGTCGGCACGGCGATGGGTGTCTTGTCGCCGTCGGGCACGGGGTTCATCCACATCTCCTTGGCCACGGCCGCGTAATAGAACAGCGCGATGACCGAGTTCACGGCCGCGATCACACCCAGGACGATGGCCCACGCCGTCCCCGCGTCGATCACGGCCCGGAACACGAAGATCTTTGCCCAGGCACCGGCCAGGGGCGGGATGCCGGCCAGGGAGAACATGAACAGCGTCATGAGCACGGCCAGCCCGGGGGCGTACTCGAACAACCCGCCATAGGACGAGATCTCTCCCGAGCGGGTCTTGCGGGCCACGGCGATGATGACGGTGAAGGCCCCCAGGTTCATGGCCGCGTAGACCAACAGGTAGACAACCGATGCGGTGAACGCCGAGCGGGCGGCCGTCTCGTTGGTGGCGGCCACTGCGAAGGGCACCAGGATGTAGCCGGCCTGGGCCACCGACGAGTAGGCCAGCATGCGCACGATGTTCGTCTGGCGCAGGGCGATGAGGTTGCCCACGGTCATCGACAGGGCGGCCAGCACCCAGAACACCGGTGCCCACACGTCGTCGCGTCCGAAGAAGCCCACGTAGATGAGTTGGAAGAGGGCGACGAACCCGCCCGTCTTGGAGGCCACCGACAGGAAGGCGGTGACCGGAGTGGGAGAGCCCTCGTAGGTGTCGGGCGCCCAGAAGTGGAAGGGCACAGCCGACACCTTGAAGGCGAAGCCCACGACGATGAACAGGATGGCCACGCTCACCACTGGCTGGGCGGCGACCGAGCCGGCCACCGCGCTGCCGATATCGGTGAGCAGGGTCGAGCCCGTGAACCCGTAGACCAGCGACATCCCGTAGAGCATCACGGCCGAGGCCAGCACGCCCAGCAGGTAGTACTTGAGGGCGGCCTCGTTGCTCTTCAGGTCGCGCTTGCGCCAGCCGGCCAGCAGGTAGCCGGGGATCGACAGCGTCTCGAGGGCGACGAAGATCGTGATGAGGTCACGCGACGACGACATGACGACCATGCCCAGTACCGAGCACAGGACGAGGAAGTAGTACTCCCCCTCGTAGTAGTCGCCCTCTTCGATGTAACGGGCCGACATCAGCAGCACGATGTAGGCCGTCACCAGGAACAGGCCCTTGAGCACCAGTGCGAACTGGTCGACCACGAAGGCCCCGCCGAACATCGACCGGGCGTCGGCATCGCTCACGGCCAGGGTGACCACGGGGACCAAGGCGACCAGGAGGCCGAAGCTGGCCAGGTTGACGACGATCCACTTGCGCTCGCGGCTCACGAACAGGTCGGCCAGCAACACCGTGCACAGCGTGACGAGCAGGATGATCTCGGGCGCCAGCGCGTGGTAGTCGAGCGTCGGGGCGGTGAAAGCCAGCATCAGCGCGACATGCTCCCCGTCAACGCCCGGCCGCGACGCCGATGGCGTCGACGCCCCGGGTCACGAGCTGGACGGCCCCGTCGGTGATGTCGAAGATGAGGCCCGGGAAGATGCCGAAGACCAAGATGAGGACCAGGATGGGCGTCCACGCGATCCACTCGGGGCCGTGCACGTCGTGGATGTGCTCGGCCTCGAACTCGGTCTTGACCGTGCCGAAGGCCACCCGCTGGAGCATCCACAGCAGGTAGCCGGCGGCAAACACCGTGCCGATGGCGGCCACCGCCATGTAGGTACGGAAGATGGGCTCGCTCAGCCCGGCCGCCGGTTGATAGGCCGACAGGATGGCCGGGAACTCGCCCCAGAACCCGGCTAGCCCAGGCAGGCCCAGGGAGGCGAAGGCCGAGAACCCCAGGATCCACCCCAGCTTGGGGGCCTGGGTCAGCAGCCCTCCCAGGCGGGCCAGCTCACGGGTCTTGAACCGTTCCTGGATCGAGCCGGCCACGAAGAAGAGCATCCCGGTGATGAGCCCGTGGGCCACCATGCCGAACACGGCGGCGTTGATGCCGAACGAGGTCAGGGTGGAGATGCCCAGCATCACAAAGCCCATGTGGGCCACCGAGCTGAAGGCGATCAGCCGTTTCATGTCGGTCTGGGCCAGACAGCCGAGCGCCCCGTAGATGATGCCGATCACCGCCAGCAGCCCGATCCACGGGGCCCAGGCCCGGGCCGCCTCGGGCAGGATGGGGATGGCGATGCGGATGAAGCCGTAGGTGCCCAGCTTCAGGAGCACGGCCGCCAGCAGGACCGAGCCGACCGTGGGCGCCTCGGTGTGGGCGTCGGGCAGCCACGTGTGGAACGGGAACATGGGCACCTTGATGGCAAAGCCCATGAAGAGGCCGCCGAAGATCAGGATCTGGGTGCTCCGGGCGATGGCCGCGCCAGTGGTCGTGAGCTCGGGGATGTCGAACGTCTGCCCACCCTGGAAGTAGAGGGCCAGGAACGACAGGATCATCAGGGCCGAGCCGAACAGCGTGTACAGGAAGAACTTGATGGCCGCGTACTGGCGGTTGGGCCCGCCCCACACCCCGATCATGAAGTACATCGGGAGCAGGACCAGCTCGAAGAAGACGAAGAAGAGGATCAGGTCCTGGGCTGCGAAGGTGCCGATCATGCCCGTCTCGAGGATGAGCATCAGCATCAGGAACGCCTTGGGGTTGTGCGGCTCGGGGAAGTGGTCCCACGAGTAGATGACGCACAGGACCGTGATCCCGGCCGACAGCAACATCAGCGGCAGGGAGATGCCGTCGAGGGCGATGTGGTAGCGACTGTTGATGACCTCGATCCAACGGTTGTCGACCACGAACTGCAGCCGGGCCGTCTGGTCGAAGTCGAAGTTGACCAGCATGTAGGTGCACACGGCCGCCGTGGCCAGCGTGAACAGCAGGGCCACCGACTTGAGGATCGTCTCTTCCGACCGGGGCACCATGGCGACGAACACCGCCCCGGCCGCCGGCAGGAAGATGGCCAGGGTCAGTGCCCAACTATCGAATCCGTTCAACACCGTCTCCTAGGTAAGGAACACCAGGACCAGGGCCAGCAGGGCTGACGCGCCAAACAAGTAGGCGGCGTACTGCTGGACCCGCCCGGTCTGGGTCTTGCGGAGGGCGGCGCCGCCCTCCTCGGCCGACAACCCGGCACCGTTGACGGCACCGTCGATGACCATCTGGTCGATGTACTCGTAAGTGACCCGGGCCGTCCGCTTGGCCCCGATGCCCACGGCGTTGACCGCCCCGTCGAGCACCTTCTGGTTGACCCAGTAGGCCGCCTTGGCGATCGGGTACTGGATCTTGCGGACGATCCCCTCGATGAACAGCTCGTCGAGGTAGTACTTGTTGACGAGGACCTTGTGCCCTGTCCGTAGGGCCCCCACCCGCTGGGTCAACCCGTTGAACGAGCCCTTCATGTAGTAGGCGGCCGAGGCGGCGATGCCCAGAAGGGCGACGACGACCGATGTGGCGGCCAACCCCACGTTGAAGTCGTGGTGGTGCAGGATCTCGGGTGCGCCCTCGACGTGGAAGTGGACCCAGTCGCCGAACAGCAGGATGCCGGGAGCGTTGAGCAGGCCGACGACGATCGACAGCCCGCCCAGGATGCGCAGCGGCCAGGCCATCGAAGGGGGCGACTCGTGGGGGTGGCCATGGCCCCGGTACTCACCCCAGAAGATCTTGTAGCAGGCCCTGGTCATGTAGGCGGCTGTCATGAAGGCCCCGATGAGCCCGACCACCAGGAACAGTGGGTAGCCCTCGGCCAGGGCACCATTGAGGATCTCGTCCTTTGACCAGAACCCGGCCAGGGGGGGGATGCCGGCCAGCGCGATCGACCCGACCATGAACGTCCAGAAGGTCGTGGGCATGTGTTTTCGCAGCCCACCCATATCGCTCATGTTGTTGGAGTGCACGGCGTGGATCAGCGAACCCGACCCCAGGAACAGGTTGGCCTTGAAGAAGGCGTGGGTGAACAGGTGGAACACGGCCGCCACCCACGCCCCCACGCCGAGGGCCATGACCATGTAGCCGAGCTGGCTGACCGTGGAGTAGGCCAGCACCTTCTTCACGTCGTCCTGCACGAAGGCCAGCAGGGCGGCGATGATCACCGTGATCCCGCCGATGAGGGCGATGAGGTTGATGCCCCCCACGTCGATCGAGAAGGCCGACCAGAACACCCCGTAGAGGCGGGCCACCAGGTAGACGCCGGCCACGACCATGGTGGCCGCGTGGATGAGCGCCGACACCGGGGTGGGGCCGGCCATGGCGTCGGGCAGCCAGACGTGCAGGGGGAACTGGGCGCTCTTGCCCATCACGCCGATGAACAGCAGGGTGGCCCCGGCCAGCAGCACACCGTGGCTGATGCCCTCGGTCAGGGCCAGGCGGTTGAGGTTGGCTATCTCGAAGTTCTGCCCGGCCGCGAAGAACAGCACGGTCACGCCCAGCAGGAGGCCGACGTCACCGGTGCGGGTGGTGATGAACGCCTTGATGGCGGCGTCGGAGTTGACGCCCTCCTCCCACCAGTGGCCGATCAGCATGAACGAGCACAGGCCCACCAGCTCCCAGCCGATCATGAGCTGCAGGGTGTTGTCGGCCACGACCAGCAGGAGCATCGACGCCGTGAACAGCGACAGGGCGGCGTAGAAGTAGGTGAACCGGCGGTCGCCGTGCATGTAGCCCAAGGAGTAGATCTGGACCATCAGCGAGATGAACGTGACGACCACGAGCATCATCACCGTGAGCCCGTCGACATGGATGCCGACCCCGATGTCGGCCCGCCCGATCTCGAACCAGGTGGTATGGCGGTGAACCTCGTGGGGATCGCTCTGGCTGATCCACTCGAAGGCAGCCGCGAAGGCCATGGCGGCCGACGAGGCGATGGCCAGGATCCCGATCTCCGAACCCTTCTTGGGCATCCGCTTGCCGAAGAACAGGATCAGGAAGAACGAGATGGCTGGTATGAGCGGGATGAGCCAGGCGTTCTCGAGCATCGGTGGCCGCCTAGCCCTTCATGAGATCGGCCTTGTCAAGGTCGATGCTCGCTCGGTTGCGGAATATGACGAGCACGATGGCCAGGCCCACGCCGACCTCGGCGGCCGCCACGGCGATCACGAACAGGGCGAACACCTGGCCGGTGATGTTGTCCTGGAAGGCGCCGAAGGCCAGAAGGTTGATGTTCACGGCGTTGAGCATCAACTCGACCGACATGAGCACGAGCACGGCGTTCTTGCGGGAGAGCACGCCGTAGACGCCCAGGCAGAAGAGCACGGCCGCCAGAAGTAGGAACTGGTTGAGGAACATACCCCTCAGTCCCTCCTCGAGATGGCGACAGCGCCCACCAGAGCGGCCAGGATGAGGACGGACACGACCTCGAAGGGGACCAGGTAAGGACCGAAGATGGCGTCGCTCACCTGGTCGACTCGGCGGATCTCGCCGAACTCGATCTTCTGGCTCCCCCAGGCGTCGGTGAGCACGGCCGCCAGCACACCGAACAGGAAGAGGGCCACGAGCCCTCCCAGCCACCGTTGATCGTTGTCGAGGTCTGCGTCCTGGCCGATCGGGGCACGGGTGAGCATCACCCCGAACAGCAGCAGCACGACCACGGCCCCGATGTAGACCAGGATCTGGACGACGGCCACGAACTCGGCGGCCACCAGCAGGAACTGGCCGGCCGCGCCGGCCAGCACGATGGCCAGGAACAGGGCGGCCCGCACCACGTTCTTGGTCGTCACCAGCCGGAAGGCGGCGGCCACCATGACGAAGGCCAGGATGCCGAAGACGACGTTCTGGGCGACCATGCTCTGCGCCACCATGCTCTGAGCAACCATCGGCCGGGGCGAACCTACTTCTTCTTCTGCGCGCCGGCTTCGAGCGGCAGCGGTTCGGGGACGGTCTCCATCCACTCGCCCAGCTTCTCCTTGTCGTGGAGGAGGTCGGCGATGCGGGGCTCGGAGTACTCGTACTCAGGGCTCCAGAAGAGGGCGTCGAAGGGGCAGACCTCGACGCAGATCCCGCAGTACATGCACAGGGCGTAGTCGATGTCGAAGCGGTCGAGGGCGTTGACCGTGCGGGGCTTGCCGCCCGCCCGGCGGGGAGGGCGCTTCTCCTTGTGGCCCTCGATGTAGATGCACCAGTCGGGGCACTCGCGGGCGCACAGCATGCAGACCGTGCAGTTCTCCTCCTTGAGGGCGATCACCCCACGTGCCCGGGTGGGCGGGGCCTCCTTCTCGTGGGGGTACTGAACGGTGACCGCGCCCTCGAGCATGGTCTTGAAGGTCACGCCTAGGCCCTTGATGAGGCCCTTGCCGGGGATTTCAGGCATCAGAAGGCAACTTTCAGAACGCCGGTGACGACAATGTTGACGAGCGAGATGGGGATCAGGAACTTCCAGGCGATCGTCTGGAGCTGGTCCTCACGGAAGCGCGGGAACGTGAAGCGCATCCAGAAGATCAGGAAAGAGACGAACATGATCTTGGCGGCCAGCACGATGGGCCCCAAGACGTCGGCCAGCCCGCTCGTGGGGTCGATCCCCGGCACCCACCACCCGCCCAGGAAGAGCGTGGAGGCGATGGCCGCCAGGGCGAAGGCCGTGCCGAACTCGGCCATGAAGAAGAACAGGAACCGAAAACCCGAGTACTCGGTCATGTAGCCGGCGATCAGCTCCGACTCGGCCACCGGCATGTCGAACGGCGACTGCGAGAGCTCCGCCTGGGCGGCGACCACGAACAGCAGGAAACCGACGATCTGGGTCAGCACGAACGGGTTGCCGAAGGCGCTGATCCCGAAGATGGCCCCGTCGGCCTGCGCCCGCACGATCCCCTGCAGGCTCATGGTCTCGGCCTGGATGACCACCCCGACCACGGCCAGCACGAGGGGCAGCTCGTAGGCGATGAGCTGGCCGGCGGCCCGCAGGGCACCTAGCAGCGAGTACTTGTTGGCCGAGGCCCAGCCGGCCATGAGGATCCCGACGACCGACAGCGACGACACCGCCAGGGCGAAGAAGATGCCGACGTCGAGGTCCTCGACGACCAGCCTCGGCCCGGCGGGGACCACGACGTAGAGCAGGAACGTCGAGGCCAGCACCACCACCGGCGCCCAGGCGAAGACCCGCCGGTCGGCCTGGGCCGGTATCAGGTCCTCCTTCTGCATGAACTTGATGCCGTCGCCGATCAGCTGGAACCAGCCGTGGTAACCACCCGGCTCCATCGGGCCCAGCCGGCTCTGCATGTGGGCCATCATCTTCAGCAGGAAGACATAGCCGATCACAACGGCGCTGCCAGGGATGATGGCCAAGACGATGATCGTCTTGAGCGCTGTCGCCTGCCAGTAACTGAGGTCGAGCGCGAGCATCAGCCGCGCATCCTCAGACCCCTCCACCCTGCCACGCGGCGGAGCCTACAGAACGGCCCCCGGCGGGTACAAGGTCGAAGGCCGACGGGAACTACGGCCCGTACCCCAAGCCGCGATCACCGCGGAGGCGGGCCGGTGGTGCGGGCCTCGCGCTAGGCCAGCTCGCGCTCGAGGCGGTCGTCGTCGGCGCCGCGCCGGTCGGCCCCGCCTCGGGCCATGATGAACAGGTGCAGACGACGGCCCGAGCTCCGGCGCCTTCGCCATTCCGGCCGCCGGCCGGACGCCCGGCCCGCGCCGGCCGGCCCGGGGGCAGGTAGGCGCAGTGCTGCGCGCCACTCGGGTCGTAGGGCGCCAAGGCGAGCTCCAACTCCTCGCCAACGCGACAGGCACGGTCGTTCTCGCCGGCGGGGCAGGAATGGGAAAGTCGACGCTCGTCCGCCAGGCCGCGTCCGATCCTTCCGAAGCCACCGGGGGGCGAGCCACACCACCGCCGGCGCCCGCCCTGCGGCCGTTGGCCGAGCTCGCCTTGGCTCTCATCCGGGCTGGCGGGCACCTCCTCGACCCGCGCCTGGCGCTTCACGGCAACGCCCTGTCCGTACTACTTCCCGGGATGGTGGGCGGGCCCGGCGATGCCGAGCCAGTCTCGCCGCTGCAGGTCGCCGACGCAGTCCTGCGCCTGCGGGACTCGATCGGGCGCAAGGCGCCCTCCCTCCTCGTACTGGAGGACCTGCACTGGGCCGACCACCAGACGGCCGCCGTGGTCGAGTCGCTGGCCGACGCCCTCCACGGCAGCACCGTCACGCTCCTGTGCACATTGCGCCCCGAAGGACCTGTCTGGCCGGCGGTGCGCCGCCTCGTGCAACGGCACGTAGCTTCTCTCATCGAGCTGGGCCCCCTCGCGGACGCGGAGGTTCGAGACCTGGTGAGCGCGTGCTTGGGCGCGGACCCGCCGGGTCGGCTCATGGAGGCCGTGGCGGTAGCCGGTGGAGTACCCCTGTTCGTCGAGGAGTTGCTCACCGCTTACGAGCAGCGCGGTGAGCTCTGCCGCCAGAACGGCAGGTGGACCTTCCGCCCGGGGCGCGCGGCCCTCCCTCCCAGCGTCGGCGAGAACGTCGCCGCCCGCCTACGGGAGCTCGATGGCGACGTCCGGGTGGTTGTCGAGGCGGCGGCCCTGCTCGGTCAGGAGTTCGACGCGACCCTCCTCGCGGCCGCGATCGCCGGGGGGGCCGAGGCGGTGGACGACGCGCTCCTCGCCGCCGTTCCCCTGGGCCTTCTCGCCCCGGGGGAGACCGGCCCGCTGCGGTTCGCCCATGCCCTGGTGAGAGAGGCGGTGCTGGCGGCGGCGACCGGGGCGCGGCTGCAACCCATCGCGCTGCGGCTCCTGGCCGCTCTCGAGGCGCGCCCGCCCAGCGACGGCGACCTCGAGCTGGCCGCCGCGCTCGCCACGTCCGGCGGTCAGCACGAACGGGCGGCAGCGTTCCTCGACCGGGCGGGACGGCGCCACCTTGACCGGGGGTACCCGGCGGCCGCGGTGGAGTGCATCGACCAGGCGTTCGCGCTGAGCCCCCCGACGGCCACCTCGCTGGAGCGGCGAGAGGCGCTGCTCGAGGCCCTGGCCCTAGCCGGCGACGCCGAGCGAGCCCGGAGCGAGGGAGAGCTCGTCCGCCGCCAGCTGGCCACCGCCGGCGCCAGCGCGGCGCGGCGCCGGGCCTGCACCGTGGCGATGGCGCGAGCCGCGGCCAATGCGGGGCGCTGGACGGAGGCGGCCGCCCTCTTGGCCGAGGTCCCCGGTGCGGCAAGCTCGCTCGAAGCCTTGGTGGCGTTCGAGCTAGGGCGGTTCGAGGAGGCCGACGCGTCGGCGCGACGTGCAGCGGCCGACGGCTCCGCACCGCCGTCTGCGGTCTGCGAGGCGTCTGAGGTGCTGGGCCGGCTAGGGCGCCGGCGCGACCTCGACGAGGCCGCATTCTGGTTCTCACGGGCCGCGGCCACCGCCGAGCTGCACGACCTCGCCCTCTGGCGGGCCCGGGCGCACCACGAGTTGGCGACCATCGACCAGCTGCGCACGCTGTCGATATCCGGGCTCGAAGACGCACGCCAGGCCGCGATCGCCGCCAGCGCGCCGGGGCTGCTGTCGGCGGTCGAGTTCCACCTCGCCGCCGTCCACGGCGTGCGGTTCGAACCCGAGGCGGCGCTGGCGGCCGCCCGTCGTTGCCTCGACACCGCCCGGCGCCTGGGCGCCAGCCGCCAGGAGGCCTGGGCGTGGAACCTCATCGGCCAGGCCCACGCCGTCGCCGGGGACCGCATCCGCGCCACGGCCGCGGCCGCCGAGGCGCTCACCCTTGCAGGCGACGACCCCGAGGTCATCGGGGTGGCCGTCGGCACCGCTCGGGGCCTGGCGTCGCTCATCGTCGAAGACCGCGACCGGGCGATCGCCGAGTGGAGGGAGGCCATCGCAGCGCTGCGACGGCTTCCCGGCCCGACTCCCCTTCCCCCCTGGTACCTCTGGCCGCTGCTCTCCACTTGTCTCGACCTCGAAGGCGACGGCGGCGCCCGGGCGCGAGCGGAGACTGACACTGCCGACCTACGCCTGGCCACCGGCCCGGACGGGCTGTGGCACATGGCGGAGGCGGTGGCGCGCGGCCGAGCGGGTGACGCGCCGGCCGCGCAAGCCGCTCTCGACCGGGCGGGCGCCTGCTTCCGCCTGGTGCCTGCGTTCGCCGGCTACGTCCACCTGGGACGGCGCCTGGCCGCCGAAGCCGCCCTCGATCAGGGCTGGGGACAGCCGGCGGAGTGGCTGGTCGAGGCGGCCGCCTGGTTCGGGGAGCGGGGGCTGGTAACAGCGGCGGGAGCATGCCGGTCGCTCGCCCGGCGAGCGGGCGTACCCGAACGGAGGGCCGGCCGGGGCGCTTCGGCCGTCCCCGCCCACCTCACCGCCATGGGTGTCACAAGCCGTGAGGTCGACGTTCTCCGACTGCTTGCCGAGGGACTCACCAATCGCGTCATTGCCGAGCGGCTGTACGTCTCGCCCCGCACCGTCAAAGGGCACATCGAGAGCCTCCTGGCCAAGACCGGCGCCAGCAATCGCACGCAGCTGGCCACGCTGGCCGTCCGCCCGCGCGCGTAGCTTCCCTCGGGGGCTGCGGACCCGAGGCGAATCGGGCGGCGACCGATCGCCTAAACCGGCCATCCGGCCGGTGTGGGGCGCGCGGTCCCGGCGCATGCTTCTCCCATCCACACAACGTGAGAGGAGACCAACGTGAACGAACACCCCAACGCCGTGCTGGCTCGCATGCTCGTCGACAGCTTCACCCGAGGTGACCTGGCCGCTGTCGGTGCCCACTTCGCCGACGACGCGACGTGGGACCTGCCAGGGCGATCCCGCATCGCCGGGCTGTACAAGGGCCGCGCCGAGATCCTCGGCTTCCTGGCCCGGTCCTACGAGCTGTCAGGTGGCACCCTCGCCCTGGAGCTGATCGACACTCTGGGCAGCGACTGGGGCGCGGTGCAGGTGCAGCACGTCCGCGCCCACGCCGGCGACCGGGTCCTCGACTGTGTCGAGGTGTTGGCCCACGAAGTGGTGGACGGCATGATCATCCGCACCTACCACCGCCCGGACCAGTACGCCATCGAAGCCTTCTTCGGCTGATCCCGCGGAAGACTGGCGGACGGCGGGGTCGGCTCCCGGTAGACCCGATGGGTCCGGGTGAGTGCGGGCGGCGACGACTTGGCCTGCTCCAGCAGGGCATCGTCAAGGTTGATGGTGGTCCTCACCGCGTCGAGATGCTCGCGGAGCGCACGCGGGCCTGCAGCCGTGCTCGCCCGGGCCCGTCCCCCTACGAGGGGATGGTCAGCGGTCGATGTCGCCGAGGATGAAGTAGAGGCTGGCCAGGATCGTGACGATGTCAGGCACGTACACGCCCTTGAGGACCCACGGGATGATCGAGACGTTGTTGAACGAGGCCGAGCGGATCTTGACCCGGAAGGGCCCGAGGCCGCCCTGGCTGACTATGTAGTAGCCCATCTCGCCCAGGGGGTTCTCGGTGCCGACCCAGGCCTCGCCCGCCGGCACCTTGATGATGCGGGGTACCTTGGCCTGGATGGGCCCGGCGGGCAGCCCGTCCAGGCACTGCTCGACGATCCTGGTCGCCTCGCGGGTCTCTTGCAGCCGGACCCAGTACCGGGCGAACGAGTCGCCGTCGGGGTGGGTCCACACCTTCCAGTCGAGGTCCTTCCACACCAGCGGCGACGGCGCGTCACGGCGCAGGTCCCAGTCGACCCCGCTGGCTCGGATGTTGGCCCCCGAGAGCCCGTAGGCCAAGCCGACCTCGGCAGGGATGACGCCGACGCCCCTCGTGCGCTTCTCGAAGATCTCGTTGCCCATCAGCAGGTCTTCGAGCTGGTCGCAGTACTCGCGGATCTTGACCATGACCTGGCGGGTCTCGGCCACCCAGCCCCGGGGCAGGTCGTCCTTGAGCCCGCCAATGCGGTCGAAGTTGGGGTGGAAGCGACCACCGGTGGCCGCCTCGATGAGGTTGAGCACGTACTCCCGGTCGCGAAAGGCCATGAACACCGGGGTGATGGCCCCGAGCTGCACGCCCATCTCCCCGATGAACAGGGTGATGTTGGCGATGCGGCTCATCTCGAACAGGGCGGTGCGGATGTACTGCGCCCGCGGTGGGGCCTCGACCTCCATCAACTGCTCGGCGGCCAGGATGAAGGGCACCTCGTTGGCGAACGACGAGAGCCAGTCGATGCGGTTGACCAGCGTCGTGATCTGGGGGTAGGTGCGGACCTCGGCCAGCTTCTCGTAGCCGCGGTGCATGTAACCGCACATCACGTCGGCCGACACGACCTGCTCACCGTCGAGCTTGGCGATCAGGCGCAGCGTGCCGTGGGTGGCCGGGTGCTGGGGGCCGAGGTTGAGGGTCATCTGCTCGGTCTGGAGCTCGACGTTGACCCGCGCCTCGGCCGCCTGGGCGGCGATGTAGGACAGGCGTTGGGTCTCGGTGACCGACATCAGCTCGCGCCTCCTTCGGCGGCCGCTTCCTCGGCGCCGTAGCCGGCCGGGAACCCCTCGACGTCGACCAGGCCGGGCCAGGGCTTGACCTCACGGGACAGCAAGGGGAAGTCCTTGCGCAGGGGGAACCCCTCGAAGTCGCCCGGGAGGTACAGGTGGGAGAGATTGGGGTGGCCGACGAAGTCGAAGCCGTACATCTCCCAGGTCTCGCGCTCGTGCCAGTCGGCGCCCGCGTAGACCTCCGACCATGTCTCCACCCGGGGGGTCTCGGCGTCGAGGTCGGCCTTGAGGAAGACCCCGAGGTGGCGGGTAGTCGAGTAGACCCGGGCCAGCACCTGGAAGCGGCTGTCCCCGCCCGTGACCCCGGTCTGCATCTCGGCCACCGGTTCGGGCTCGGGCTCCGCATCGCCGTCGCCGTCGCCCTCGCCTTCCACGACCTTGGGGTTGGGCCAGGTGTGGGGCATCCAGTCGACGGCCGACAGGAAGCAGAAGTAGTCGAAGCCCAGTTGGTGGCGCAGGACCTCGGCGGCCCGCTTCCACCGGTCCGGGTGGACCCGCACCCACAGGTCGCCCCTCTGGGTGAGCGAGCCCACGAGGGCGCCGCCCAGGTCGGCCCGCAGGGCCTCGAGCACGTCGAGGTAGGGGTCGGGCGGCGGGGCCTCGGGGGTGGGCTCTTCGGCCTCGGTCGTCTCAGGCTCAACCGACGACAATCGGTTCTCCCTTCCAGCGCTCGGCCATGTCCTCGTTCTGGATGCGCTGCTGGAGCAGCACGATCCCCTCCAGCAGGGCCTCGGGCCGTGGCGGGCAACCGGGCACGTAGACGTCGACGGGGATGATCTGGTCGACCCCCTTGGTCACCGAGTAGGAGTCCCAGTAGGGGCCTCCGCAGTTGGCGCACGAGCCCATGGAGATGACGTACTTGGGGTCGGGCATCTGCTCCCACAGCCGGCGGATGGGCGGGGCCATCTTGTCGGTGACCGTGCCCGAGATCACGACCAGGTCAGCCTGGCGAGGACCGGCCGGGAAGGGGATGACCCCCAGGCGCATCACGTCGTAGCGGGGGGAGGCAAAGGCCGCCCCCATCTCGATGGCACAGCACGCCAGGCCCCACTGGTAGACCCACAGCGAGTACTTCCGGCTGTAGTTGAGCAGGTGGGTGAGCGGCTTGAAGACCTTCTTGTTGAGGGTCCCCTTCTCGACGATTCCCAAGTTATGGTCCCCTCAGGCCCAACGGAGGACACCCTTGCGCCAGGCGTAGACCAAACCCAGGGCGAGGATGACGATGAAGATGCCCATCTCGACGAGGCCGAACAGGCCCATGACCTCGAGCCGGGTGGCCCAAGGGAAGATGAACACCGCCTCGACGTCGAACATCACGAACAGCAGGGCGAACACGTAGTAGCGGATCTGGCTCTGGGACCAGCCCGTCCCCACGGGGTCGACACCCGACTCGTAGTTGATCCCCTTCTGGGGCTGGGGGCGGACGGGACGCAGCAGCCGGCCCAGCCCGAGCATGGCCCCGACCATCACCACGGCGGTCAGGCCGAAGATGGCTACCGTGAGGTACTGGCGAAGGAACTCCGACATCGCGCCCGACAATACCGAAGGCGCCCGCCCGGAGGCGAGACGAGGGCACAGATGGTCATGGGACCGGTCGAGATCCCACGCAAACGGGGGTCAGTGGGGTGAGCGGGTGAGGCGGTGGCAGGTCGTGGCCGCGGTGGCGGCGGTGGCCGCCCTCGGGGTGGGCGTGCTCGTCCTGGGGGGTGGGGACGAGCAGGCCGGCTTCGACGACGCGCTGGCCGGCGGCCCCGCCGAGGACCCGATCGTGACCGGCCCCGAACGCCCCGACTGCCCGATGGCCGGGCACCTGGCCGCCGACTTCGGGGGGCGACGCCGGCCGGGCGTGCCCGTCCCCGACCGCTGGTCGTTCCTGGAACAGCGCACCGACGACCGCTGCCAGCCGGTGCGGTTCAACCCGTGCGAGCCCGTCTACTACGTGACCAACGCGACCCTGGCGCCTCCGGGCGCGCTCGACGACCTGGAGGCGGCTTTCGCCCAGTTGGCCCAGGCCACAGGCATGACGTTCGTGAACGAGGGCCCAACCGACGAGGCCCCGCTGTCGGGACGGCCCGCCTACCAGCCCCGCTACGGTCCGCGCTGGGCGCCGGTGCTGATCGCCTGGGACCGGGGCCGCCCCCACCGCCTCAACCCCGACAACCCCGGCGGCGGCCGTTCGACCAACGTCGACAACGTCTACGTGAGCGGCGTGCTCATCCTCAACGTCGACGCCGTGGACGCCGACGGCCGCCGGCTGGCCAACGGCTTCGGGGAGGGGGCCAGTTGGGGCCGGGTGATGATCCACGAACTGGGCCACCTACTGGGGCTGGGCCACGTCGGCTCCCCCCAGGAGGTCATGTACGACGATCTCGGCGTGCAACGGGGGCGGGCCGAGTTCCACTCCGGCGACCTGGCCGGCCTCCGTGCCCTGGGTCGCGAAGCCGGCTGTCTAACCACGCCGCCCTCGCCCACCCCGGCGCCTTGAGCTGAGGCGGGGCGCCGCCGCCGCCCGCTCTACAGGCGCAGGAGAGTGGCGTGGCGGGCGAAGTCGAGGAAGGCCTCGGGCAGCACGCCGGCCGCCAGGGTGAACACCACGGCCAGCCCCAGGGCGGCGCCCGTGCCCAGGGGGACGGTCAGCCGCGGAAGGGCCAGGCCGTCGGCCCCGGCGGCCGCCGGCCCCGACATGTACATGGCCACGATCACCCGGAGGTAGAAGAAGGCGGCGATAACTGCAGCCACCATGGCGATGATGGCCAGGGCGTAAGAACCCGACTCCACGGCCGCCGAGATCACGCCGAACTTGGCCAGGAAGCCGGAGGTGAGGGGCACCCCCGCCTGGGCCAGCAAGAAGACGGTGAAGGTGAAGGCCAGCCCGGGCCGGGCCACGGCCAGGCCCTTGTAGTCGTCGAGGCTGTGGCGGTCGTCCCCCTTGCGGCCCACCACGGTGGCGATCCCGAAGCTGCCCAGCACCATGAACGTGTAGGCCAGCAGGTAGAACAGCGATCCCGCCACACCCTCGACCGTGCCGGCCTGGAGGCCGACGAGCACGTAGCCGGCATGGGAGATCGACGAGTAGGCGAGCATGCGCTTCACGTCGGTCTGCACCACGGCCAGGACCGAGCCCACGAGCAGGCTGAGCACAGCCAGCGCCCAGATGATCGGCTGCCAGTCGAGCCGGTTGTCGTTGAAGGTGGAGAAGAAGATGCGCAGCAGGGCCGCGAACCCGGCGGCCTTGGCGGCCGCCGCCATGAAGCCCGTCACGGGCGTGGGCGAGCCCTGGTAGACGTCGGGCGTCCACATGTGGAAGGGCACGGCCGCCACCTTGAAGCCGAGCCCCACCAGCAGCAGGCCCATCCCGCCCAAGAAGACGCCCGAGGTGACCGTCTGCTCACGCAGGAAGGCGGAGATGAACCCCAGGTTCGTCGAACCGGTGGCGCCGTAGACGAGGGCGATCCCGTAGAGCAGGAAGGCAGATGAGAAGGCGCCGAGCAGGAAGTACTTGGCCGAGGCCTCCAACGACCGGGGACGGTCGCGCTGGTAGCCGGCCATCACGTACAGGGCGATCGAGAGGATCTCCAGGCCGAGGAAGACCACGATGAGGTCGTTGGCCTTGGCCATGAGGATGCCGCCCGAGGCCGACAGCAGCATGAGCACGTAGTAGTCCGGCCGGTCGAGGCGCTCGCGTTCGAGGTAGCTGTCCGACAGCAGCACGGCGAGGGCCACGGCCGCGCATATGACCACCGTGAAGAACAGGCCGAACCCGTCGATGACCAGGGCTTGGGCCACGGCCAGGCGGGGGCCGCTGCCCGGTTCGCTGCCCGTAACCTCACCCCACAGGGCCCAGGTCGCCACCAGGGCGGCCGCGGCTGCGGCGAGGGTGAACACCGCGTACCCCGGCCCGAGGTGGCGGTCACGAAAGAACGTCCCGGCCAGCAGCAGGACCATGGCCGAGCCCACGAGGATCAGTTCGGGAGCAAGGTGGCTCCACACGATCTCGGGCAGTCCTATGGGCATGCCCTAGTCCCCCCTGGCCACGGCCACGGCCGGCTGGCGGTAATCGGAGTGCTGCTCGACGTGGGTGATCAGGTTGTCGACCGAGGGGGCGATGCGGTCGAGCACCGGCTTGGGGTAGACGCCCATCACCACGATGAGCAGCACCAGGGGGGCCATGACCAGCCGTTCCCTCATGGTGAGCTCGGCGAACTTGGCGTTCTCGCCCGTGGGCTCGCCGTGGAAGACCCGCTTGTAGGCCCACAGCAGGTAGACGGCGGCCAGGATCACCCCGACGGTGGCGGCCACCGCCCACCAGCGGCGGGTGACGAACGTGCCGATGAGCACCAGGAACTCGCCGACGAACCCGTTCAGCCCGGGCAGCCCGATCGACGACAGCATGACCACCATGAACACGGCCGCGAACACGGGGGCGACCTTCTGCAGGCCGCCCAGTTCGGCGATGAGCCGTGTGTGGCGGCGCTCGTAGATCATGCCCACGAGAAGGAAGAGGGCACCGGTGGAGATGCCGTGGTTGACCATCTGGAGCACGCCGCCCTGCAGGCCCTGGGTCGAGAACCCGAAGATGCCGACGACGATGAAACCCAGGTGGGCCACCGACGAGTAGGCCACGAGGCGCTTGAGGTCCTTCTGCATGGTGGCCACGATCGCCCCGTAGAGGATGCCGATCACCCCGAGGGTGAGGAACCACGGCGCCAGGTCGACGGCCGCCTGGGGGAACAGGTAGAGCCCGAAGCGCAGGAACCCGTAGGTGCCGAGCTTGAGCAGGATGGCGGCCAGGATCACGCTGCCACCGGTGGGCGCCTCGGTGTGGGCGTCGGGCAGCCAGGTGTGGACCGGGAAGATCGGCACCTTGATGGCGAACGAGGCGGCGAAGGCCAAGAAGAGCCACCGGGCGGTGTTACCCACGACCGACTGGCCCTCGGCCAGCGCGATCAGGTCGAAGGTGACGGCGCTGTCGGTGGCCTGGGCGTGCAGGAAGACGAGCGTCAGGATGCCGACGAGCATCAGCGCCGACCCGAGCATCGTGTAGAGGAAGAACTTGAGGGCCGCGTAGACCCGTCGCTCGTACCCCCACCCGCCGATCAGGAAGTACATGGGTACGAGCACGACCTCCCAGAACACGAAGAACAAGAAGAGGTCGAGGGAGAGGAACACTCCCATGCAGCCCGCCTGGAGCACGAGCATCCACGCCGCGTAGCCCTTGAAGTCGTGGTGGACGTGGGGCCCGAAGATGGCGATCGGGAAGATGATGCCGGTCAGCACCACCAGGAACAGGGCGATCCCGTCGACCCCTAGCTTCCAGGAGATCCCGAACGAGGCGATCCACTCGTGGTCGCTGACGAACTGGAAGCCACCCGCCCCGGTGTCGAAGGCCCCCAGCAGGTAGAGGCTGAGCAGGGCGGTGACGCCCGAGGCCACGGCGGTCACGCCCTTCACCGCCCCCTCGCTGTCCCGGGGCACGAGGGCGACGACGGCCGCGCCCAGGGCGGGCAGCACCACGAGAAGCGTGAGTAGCGGGAAGCCCGGGCCCGACATCAGCTGCGGGACACCACGAAAGCCAGGATGCCGACCGTACCCGCAGCCACGGCCAGGGCGTAGTGGCGGACATAGCCCGTCTGCACCGAACGCAGGCGGCCCCCGGCGGCCCGTACGGCAGCGGCCGCGCCGTTGACGGCCCCGTCGACGACGGCCGCGTCGAACCGGGCGGTGGCCGTGGCTGCCTTGCGCCCGCCCTCGCCCACGACCTCGGAGTAGAGGTCGTCGACGTACCACGCCCGCTCCAGCACCTTGGGCTCGAACGGGCTCAACCTTCCCTTGAGGTAGGTCAGCGCCGCGATCGTGATGCCCGTGAGCGAGGCGGCGATGGCGACCATGGCCAGCACCACCTTGGCCCCGCTGGTCAGGCCCAGGTGGTGGAGCCGGTCGCCGAACACCGGCTCGAGGAAGTGCTCGAGCACGTATCCCCCGAAGGGCAGGTTAAGCAGGCCCCCCAGGGCGGCCAGGACGGCCAGTACCACCAGGGGCACGGCCATGGTCGCTGGGGACTCGTGAGGCTTGAAATCCCCGTGAGCGCCGTCGCCGTGGACGCCGTGACCGTCGTGGTCGCCGCCGGCGTGGCCCACGGTGGCCGCCGGCTCGTGCTCGGGCGTGGCCGCGGCCGCCTGGGTGGTGGGAGCGGGCGCCTTCTTCCAGCGTTCCTCGCCGAAGAAGACCAGGAACACCTGGCGGCTCATGTAATACGCGGTCAGCAGGGCGGTGACCAGCCCGACGGCCCACAGAACGGGCGAGACGTCCCAAGCGGCGGCCAGGATCTCGTCCTTGGACCAGAAGCCCGAGAAGGGCGGCACCCCCGCGATCGCCAGCCAGCCCACGATGAAGGTGCCGTAGGTGATCGGCATCCACTTGCGCAGGCCGCCCATGCGCCCCATGTCCTGCTCGTCGTGGAGGCCGTGGATGACCGAGCCCGCCCCCAGGAACAACAGGGCCTTGAAGAAGGCGTGGGTCACCATGTGGAAGATGGCGGCCACGTAGGCCCCGGTCCCGACGGCCAGGAACATGTACCCGAGCTGGGACACCGTCGAGTAGGCCAGGACCTTCTTTATGTCCTTCTGGGCACAGGCCACGGTGGCCGCGAACAGCGCCGTCACCGCCCCCACCACGGCGATGACCGTCAGGGCCGTGGGGGCCAGGTCGAGGATGGGGTTGACCCGGCACATCAAGAACACCCCGGCGGTGACCATGGTGGCCGCGTGGATCAGGGCCGACACGGGCGTGGGGCCTTCCATGGCGTCGGGCAACCACACGTAGAGGGGCAGCTGGGCCGACTTGCCGCAGGCCCCCACGAACAGCAGCAGGCTGATGGCCGTAGCCGTGGTGCGGGTGAGGGTCTCGGCCTCCTGGAACACGGTGGTGTAGGTCAACGAACCGGTGGCCGTGAAGATCAGGAACATGGCCAGCATGAACCCGAAGTCGCCCACCCGGTTGGTGATGAACGCCTTGGGGCCGGCGGTGGCCGCCGAGTCGCGCTCGAACCAGAACGAGATGAGCAGGTAGGAGCACGCCCCCACGCCCTCCCATCCCAGGAACGTGATGAGGAAGTTGTCGCCCAGCACGAGCATCAGCATCGAGAACGCGAAGAGGTTGAGGTAGACGAAGAACGTCGGGTAGCGCTTGTCCCCGTGCATGTAGCCCACGCTGTAGAGGTGGATGAGGCTGCCCACCCCGGTGACGAACAGGGCCATCGTGATCGACAACTGGTCGACCAGCAGCCCGGCATTCACCTGCAGCCCACCGGCCGGCACCCACGTGAACAGGGTCTGGGTGAACGAGCGGGCCTCCCCGTCCTGGCCCAGCAGGTCGAGGAACACGAGCAGCGTGACGACGAACGACGCGCCGATGGCGGCCGTGGCCACCCAGCCGGCGCGCGGGTCACCGAGGCGCTTCCCGGCCACCAGTAGCACCAGGAAGCCAGTCAGGGGTAGTGCCGGGATGAGCCAGACGGCGTCGAGCATGGGCGCCGTAGTCTTTCGTGAACGCGGCTCGCCGACAACTCTTTCCCTCCCGGGCCAGGCCGGGTGGGGTGGACCGGGCCCGCCGGGCGCTGAGGGGGCCAGGCACAGAGCCGGTTCTTGCTCGTTCCTGGGGCTTGGGTGCCGGCCCGGATAGGGTGCGGCCGTGGGTGACTACGCGGCCGCCGGGGTCGACGAGGAACGCGAGCAGGCCGCCTTCGGGTCCTCGATGAGGCCCTGGCTGGAACGCACGGCCGTGGCCCGGCCCGGCGTCCGGGTGCTGGCGGGGATCGGCTCGGGCCACTTCGCGTCCGTCCTGGCGGTCGCCAGCGGTGACGGCGAGGTGGCCATCGCCGTCACGACCGACGGTGTGGGCACCAAGATCGAGGTCGCCCGCCAGGTGGGACGGTTCGAGACCGTCGGGATCGACTGCGTGGCCAACAACGTCAACGACCTGATCTGCGTAGGGGCCGACCCCATCGCCCTGGTCGACTACGTCGCCCTCGACTCGGTCGACGAGACGGTGATGGGCGAACTGGCCCGGGGCATGTCGATCGGGGCGCAGGCCGCCGGGATCGCCATCGTGGGCGGCGAGATCGCCCAGGTGGCGTCCATGCTGGCGCCCCGGGCGCCCGGGGCCCCACCCGTGTTCGACCTCGTAGGCACGGCCATCGGCGTGCAGGCCGGTCCTCTGCTCGACGGGTCAGCCGTGGCCCCCGGCGACCTGGTTGTGGGTCTGCGCAGCTCGGGCCTGCACAGCAACGGCTACTCCTTGGCCCGCCGGGCCTTGGGCGAGGAGGGCGTGGCCACCCACGCCGACGCCCTGCTCGAGCCCACCCGCATCTACGTGGGCGCGGCCCGCGCCCTGTGGGCGGCGGGCGTCGAGGTGCACGGCATGGTCCACATCTCGGGCGGCGGCCTGCTCAACGTGCTGCGGCTGGCTGCCCCCGTGGGTTACGTGCTCGACGCCCTGCCCGAGCCACCGGCGGTGTTCGCGGCCGTGGCCCGGGCCGGCGGCATCGGCCCAGCCGAGATGTACGCCACCTTCAACATGGGGACGGGCCTGTGCGTGGTCGTGCCCGCCGGCGCGGACCAGGCCGCCATCGAGGCCATGGGCGAGGGCCAGGTCATCGGCCGCGTGGTCGACGGCCCCGACCGCCGGGTCGAGGTCCCCGCCCTCAGCCTCGTAGGCCGGGGCGACAACTTCTCCTGACTTGCCCATTGCTTCGTGCGAAAGACCACGATATCCAAGTAGGTAGTGCGTAGGCGGAAGGTCTGGCAAACCTTGGCGGTCGGCGTGGCGGTGACGGTGGTCACCGCGTGTTCCAACAACGCCCAACCGCAGACGGCCCCCCTGCAGGGCGCCACCGTCCCCACTGCCGCCCCCACCACGACCACCACCAACCCCTACGCCGTCCCCGACCAGATCGACGCCGCCTACGTCAACCGCGTCCTCGCCGGCCTCGACGCCATCGAAGGCGACATATTCCGCGAGGTACGCGCGACAAAGAACCTCACCCTTGAAACGATTGACCGGATAACGGCCTTCCACACCAACCTCGCCACCGCAGAGGTACTAATCAACTTCTATCAGATTCAGATGGGTCGCAACTTCACAGGGTATTATGAGACACCGGGGAACCGATCCACCGACGTTGTCGACTTGATCCGAGCCACTAGCTCATGTATATACGCGAGCGCTGAGAGGGACAACAGTATGCTTGGTCCGGACACTACCGGCCGGCGTCCGGTATGGGTAGCTCTCCGCCCTATGCCTGTATCACACGTCAATCCGACTGGCTGGGGCTACCAGTATAACGGCGTAACCCCTAGCGGCGGCCCGCCAACGGTCAACCCGTGCGCAGAGTTCTCATAGCGGTTCTGCTACTTCTGCTGGTCGAGCTGGGACCAGCGTGGCCATCCGCTGCGCAGCCGACACAGGTCGACTACGACATCGACGGGTGCTTCGTGGACGACCACGATCCCTCGTTACATGAACTGCCGCGGCGGCCTGATCCTGTTTATCCCTGACTCTGGCGCTCCGCAGGTTCTCACGGTTCCAGACGGTTGGGTACCGTACAATGCTATTTCGTTTGATGATGATGGCGAGCCGTGCATGCATACTCGGTATGCCGATCCTGGCGATGGTGGGATCTTCGCAGAACTCGTCGATGTGTACGATGGTGGCACCCGGGTCCCGGACGGCTTGGTCCCCCCTTGCCCGGCACGGGAGGGGGATACAAGCCCCTACGCATTGGCGGCGTTCTATTGGGAGAGGATCCCGCTACCCGAGCCCCAGCCTTATGCGGCACCGGGCTGGGCCATCGTGGGCAAGACGGTCTACCTGGAGACCCGGGGCCAGACCAGCCACGTGTACACCAACGACACCGAGATCGGGCCGCTCGAGATCCAGGCCACCGGGCGCTACTACGTCGACTGGGGCGACGGCGAGTCCAGCGGGCCGTTCGGGGCCGAGGGTGGGCCCTGGCCCCACGGGCACATCACCCACGACTACATCTGGTCGGGGACCTACGACATCGTCGTGACCCAACGGTGGACCGCGACATGGTCCCTCGCCGGCCATAGCGGCACCCTGCGGGAGCTTCGCACCACTGGCACCATCAATGGGTTCCCGGCCCGGGAGATTCAAGCGGTTGTCGGGGGCGGAAGGTAAGGAAAGAGCGTGGGGCGGGCTGGGCGGTGGACGGTGACGGTGGTGGTCCTCGCCGCGGTGGCGAGCGGGTGTGAGGTGAAGACGGGATCGGGGCGCGATGTCGGGCACTCGATGGGTTGGCAGAAGGTCGAGTTGCCGATCGCGGCCGAGGCCCAGCGAAGCGTTCAACTGGTCGGCCTTCTCCCGCCCTCGGGGCCGTTCCCGTGGTTGGCCGTCGGGACGGTGACCCTCCCGCAACGGGCGAGCACCCTGGGGATCTGGCAGTCGACGGACGCCGTGCGGTGGACGACGCGTTTCGAGGGCTCGCCTGGGCGGTTCGTGGCCCACGGCGCGGCCCGCCAGGGCGACCGGCTCGTGGTCGTGGGCGAGGAGCGGGGCGGGACCGACACCGGGCGGGCGGCGGTATGGCTGGCCGAGGGCGGCGGCGACCCAGTGCGTGTGCGGCTCACGCCCGCGGTCGAAGGCGGCTCCAACGGCTCGATGACGGGCGTGACCGGCGAGGAGGGCGGCGGAGGCGCCGGCTTCTTGGCCAGGGGGCGAGTAGACGGCAACGTGGCCCTCTGGCGGTCACCCGACGGCCGTCAGTGGCAGAGGTTGGCAGGTGCCGAGCAGGCCGTCAACGGCGGCGAGGGAAGCTCGGCGGTGGCCGCCTTGCTTTCCACCACCGACGGCCCGCTGGTGATCGGCCGATCGGGCGCCGAGGCCGCCGCCTGGTATGCCGAAGGCGACCAGTGGCACCGGGCCACCTTCGCCGGCAACCCGGCCGAGGGTCATCCGGCAACCCTCGTCCGCACACCCGATGGCTTCCTGATCGCCGGCTACGAGCGTACGGGGGACCGGGCTCACCCGACCATATGGTCATCGACCGACGGGCGCGACTGGCTGGCGTCGACATCGGCGTTCGACCTCCCCATCAAGCCAACGTGGGACACGTTCGGGATCGCCGTCCGTGCCGTGGCGCCATCGGGCTCGGGCTGGATCGCGAGCGGAGGTGGCCCGGCGGCTGAGGTGTGAATCACTCGCTGGTACCGCCGCATGGGCGCGCGCCAACAAGGCGGGGGTTGACCTTGGTTTGCGGCTCAGGCGGCAGGTTCGAGGGTGACCTTGTGGCCCATGGCCTCCAGTTGGGC